>JBFYLU010000078.1:0-6490 GCA_041305285.1 Nanobdellota archaeon | reverse complement strand
TGAACCTGATTTTTGCAAGGTTCCTATGTTTAATTTAAAAACAAGAGCAGTAAAGATATTAGACTTTGAATAAAATGTGCAAACAAATCGAATACAGTCATTTGTTTAGGGCAGTAAAGATATTAGATTTTGAATAAAGCGAGAAAAAACAAACATGACATACACAGAAAAAACACAACAGTATTTCACTAACTTAAAAAAAGGAGTAGACAAAGTTTATGAGGTAGCTGGAAGAGCAAAAGCAACTGGATTAGACCCTGTTAATAAAATTGAGATTCCTTTGGCTATGACTATGGCTGAAAAGGTTGTTGGTTTAGTTTCAACTATTTATCCGCAAACTGTTGATTCTGGGATTGATAAAAGAATTTTGGAATTAGAGGTGCAGTATGGGAAATTAGACCCAAGCATTTCATTTAAAATTGCTGAAGAAGTAGCAAAGCAGAAATTTTGCAAGTTTTCCAGTTTATTAGAGGCAATTGATGCTGGAATAAGAATTGGGTTTGCTTACCAAACTATTGCTGTTGTTGCTTCTCCTTTAGAGGGATATACTGAATTAAAATTAGAAAAAACAAAAGATGGCAAGGATTATTTTAAGGTGTATTTTTCAGGGCCAATAAGAAGCGCTGGAACTACTGCAAGCTGCATGGTTTTGATTTTAATTGATTATTTAAGAGAGTTGTTTGGTTTTGCTAAATATGATCCAACTGAAGAAGAAGTCAAGAGATATATTACTGAAAATCATGATTATCATGAAAGAGTCAATAATCTCCAGTATTTTCCTTTAGATGCTGAAATGGAATTCTTGGCTAAAAATCTTCCAATACAAATAGCAGGAGAGCCAACTGAAAAACTTGAGGTTTCAAATTATAAAAATCTCGCAAGGGTTGAAACTAATTTTATCAGAGGAGGGATGTGCTTGATTTTTTCAGAGGGATTGGCACAAAAAGCAGGAAAAGGATTTAGATTATACAATAAGGCAAAGGCAAATGGAATACAGGCAACTGGTTTTGATTTTTTAAAGGAATATGTTGAATTGCATGAGAAACTAGCAGAAGGAAAAGCTGGGAAAACAGATGTTTCTGCAACTTACATGAGGGATTTGGTTGCTGGAAGGCCTGTTTTTGGGCACCCTTCTCGTTCTGGAGGATTTAGATTTAGATATGGAAGAAGCAGAGTAGATGGTTTTTCTGCTGCGTCTTTACATCCGGCAACAATGGCAATTACTGATAGTTTTATTGCTGTTGGAACACAGCTTAAAATTGAAAAACCAACAAAAGGGTGTGTTATTGCGTGCTGTGATTCTATTGATGGGCCAATAGTCAAGTTAGTGAATGGGAATGTTATAAAAGTAAAGACAAAGGAAGAAGCAAAGAGATTGTATCCTGATGTTGAAGAAATAATTTATCTTGGAGATATTTTATTTCCTTTTAGTGATGTGTTAAACAGAAACTACTCCTTGATAAAGCCAGGATATGTTGAAGAATGGTGGAAATTAGAGCTAAGAGAAAAAAGTCCTGAAGAAGAAAGAAAAATAAATCCATTTGATGTTTCTTTTGAAGAAGCAATTTTGTTAAGCAATAAATTTAAAATTCCTCTTCATCCAAATTATATTTTTTATTGGACTCAAATTTCCAAAGAACATTTTCATGGATTGATTAAATGGGTTTCTAATTCAATAATACGTAATGGAAAATTAGTTTTTCCTTATAATAAGACAGAACAAGAGAAATTTGCAAATGGAAAACGAGCTTTGGAGTTGCTGGGAATTGAGCATACAGTAACTATTGAAAATGTTGTTTTAAATAACAAAGACAGCAAGGCATTGTTTGCTAATCTTGGGGTTGACTTGGTTTTGCTGGATTCAAATGAGTGTTTTTTGAATAGTTTGATTGATGAAAAAAAATATTTCTTGGAAAAGGATGTGTTGGAGGTAATCAACGAGGTTTCTGGTTTTGTTATTAAGGATAAGGCAGGAGATTTTATTGGAACAAGAATGGGAAGGCCTGAAAAAGCCAAGTTAAGAAAGTTGCAAGGAAGTCCTAATGTTTTATTTCCTGTTGGAGCTGAAGGCGGAAGATTAAGGAGTTTGCAGGCTGCATGTGAAATTGGAAAGGTTAAATCTGATTTCCCGATTTATCATTGCGAGAAATGTGACAAAGAAACAATTTATAATACCTGTGAAAATTGCGGTGAAAAGACAAAAAAGAAATTTTATTTTTATGATACTCAAGAAAAAAAATTCAGCAAGTATTGTCCTGGGGTGGAAAAAGAAGGAACTCCGTATTGTAAGACTGAGCTGGATATAAATTATTATTTTGGAAAGGCGATTGAGAAAATAGGGATGGCAGAGCATGAAATTCCCCCATTGATAAAGGGAGTTAGAGGATTATTTTCTGATGGAAAACAAATGGAACATTTATGCAAGGGAGTTTTAAGAGCAAAGCATGACTTGCAAGTAAACAAGGATGGAACAATTAGATTTGATGGAACTGAACTTCCTTTAATTGCATTTAAACCAAAAGAAATAGAAGTTTCAGTTGAAAAATTAAAGGAATTGGGTTATGATAAAGATATAGACGGGAATGATTTAGTTAGTGACGAGCAAATTATTGAGCTCATGCCCCATGATGTTCTTTTGCCAAGTTCTCCGGAAACTACTGATGAAAGAGCTGATGACGTTTTCATGAATATTGCGCAGTTTGTTGACGATGAATTAGAGAGTTTTTATGGGATTGAAAGCTTTTATAATGTCAAGACAAGAGAGGATTTGATTGGACATCTGGGGGTTTTCATGGCTCCGCATAATTGTGCTGGAGTTATTTGCAGGTTTATTGGATTTTCAAACACCCTTGGGATAATGGCAAGCCCGTATATGCATGCTGCTGTCAGGAGAGATTGTGACGGGGATGAGTCTGCGATTATGCTTTTGGGAGATGTTTTGCTGAATTTTTCAAGAGAGTTTTTGCCAAGTCATAGAGGGGGCACACAAGATGCTCCGTTAGTATTGAATTCTAAGATTGATGCTGGTGAGGTTGATGACCAGATTCTGGATTTTGAATTTGTCAGGGAGTATCCTATTGAACTTTATCAGCTTGCAGAGCAGAGAAAACACTCTTCTGAAGTAAAGAATATCAGAACCTGCAAGACTATCCTTAAAGAAGGAAAAGACCCTTTTATTGGGTTGGGTTTTACTCATGACACTAAAAATTTCAATGAAGGAATTGTTTGCTCCAGCTATAAAACTCTTGGAACAATGCAGGATAAAGTCAGGCATCAGATGGAGCTTGTGGAGAGAATAAGGGCAGTGGACACCTCTGATACTGCGAGATTAATTATTGAGAGACATTTTATAAGAGACATGAGGGGTAATTTAAGAAAATTTTCAATGCAAGGATTTAGATGTGTTGCATGCAATGAAATCATGAGAAGGCCTCCGTTAACTGGAGTATGTCCTAAGTGCAAGGGAAAAATAATTTTCACAATTCATGAAGGAGGAATAAAAAAATATCTTGAGCCTGCTTTGGGATTGGCAGAGAAATATAATCTTTCTCCTTATATTAAGCAAAGCCTGCAATTAACAAAAGAGTATATTGATTCTGTTTTTGGAAAAGAGTTGGAGAAGCAAGAAGGCTTGGATAAATGGTTTTAAAATAAATAAAAAATAATTGTAGGAATTAGCAAACAACCCATCATATTTGTTCTTTTAATGTCTAGTGAAATTGCAAAAATTCCTGTTAGAGTAGAGGCGATTAATACTACAAAACCTATTGGACCAGAAACAGCAAAGACTAATATGCAGAGCAAGATAATTGTTGTTATTGATAATTTTGTGTAGTTTATTTTATGCAGTCTTTTTGCAAAAAATTCAGCTAAGAAAAAAGTGAGATAAAATGAAATAATCCCACTGATAATAACTGTAAATAATATAAGAATAAATACTTTCCATGAGAGTATTCCTATTAGTTGTTGCACTGCTGCAGCTGCTCCTGTTCTTGTTTTGGATATAACATAAAGAGAGATGAATGAAAATCCCATTACCAAAGTATTTGTTGCCCCAAGCAAAGTTAAAAAACCTTTTCTATTTGTTCTTGAAATCAGATTGCCTATTACTGCTGCTTGCCCGCTTCCCAGTCCAGGAAGAAAACTGCATAATGGAGATGCAATTACAGCACCTAATAGTGGCTTGAATATTCTTTCTCTTGAAACTGAAATTATTTGCTGAGGAATCTGGGTTTTATTTTTAATGCTTAAGATTAGCATTGAGCTCCCGAAAAGTCCTGTTAGCAATGGGAGAAGAGGTTCTTTAATTTCCAGGTTTAGAGTTAAGAATCCAAGCAATCCTGCTAGTAGAAAAACAGACAAGGCTTGAAATTTTCTTTTTTCAAGAGAAATCAAAAGAAATGAAGCAAGAATAAGAAGATAAGGGATAAATTCCTTGATGAAATTGTAGGTTTTTGAGATTATAAAAATTGAGGGAAAAGCAATTAATACCAGAATAAGAATCGCTGCAAGGCTTCCGTAATTTGTCAAGATTATTGCTTCATAACCTTTTCCTTGCTTTAACATCTCATGCCCAGGAAGAATTGAGAGTTCAGTGTCTGTATCTGGGCACCCCAAGAAAATAGAGGGAATAAAATCCAGGAAAGTGTGGGTTATTGCCATTGATGAAACAAAAACCACAAGGTAGATAGGATTAATTGAAAAAAAGAAAGTTGTTGAAAATGAGATTAGAAAAACACTAATTAAATTTATATGAATGCCTGGAATTAAGCCAGTGAAAGTTCCTGCAAGAATTCCAAGCAAAAGGAACAAGATTATCTGAATTAGCATTAAATAAATTTATAAGTTAGGAATTATATAATTAATTATGGTTGAGAAGATGGATAAATTTGAATTAGTTATGAGGAATCTCCAGGAGGTTATTGGAGAAGATGAATTAAAAAAACTCCTCAAGGAAAAGAAAAAGCCAGTAGTGTATTGGGGAACTACTCCCACTGGGAGACCGCATGTTGGATATTTTTTTCCAATGCTTAAGGTGGCAGATTTATTAAAAGCAGGATTTAAGGTTAAAATTTTGCTTGCTGATTTGCATGCTTCTCTTGACAATACTCCGTGGGATGTTTTAGATAAAAGATATGATTATTATGCTGCGGCAATTCCTATGATAATCCAGGCAATTGGAGTAGACACAAAGGATTTAGAGTTTATCAGAGGAAGGGATTTTCAATTAAAAATGGATTATGTTTTTGATGTTCTAAAGATGAGCAGTTTTGTTTCAGTCCATGATTCAACAAAGGCTGCATCAGAAGTAGTTAAAATGGGAGATAATCCAAAACTAAGCGGATTGATTTATCCTATAATGCAGGCGCTTGATGAGGAATATCTTGAAGCAGATGCACAGCTTGGAGGGAGTGATCAAAGAAAAATTATGGTTTTGGCAAGAGAAAATCTCCCTAGATTAGGATATAATCAAAGAGTTGAACTTATTAACCCCTTAATTCCTGGATTAATTGGAAAGAAAATGTCTGCAAGTGATGAAAAATCAAAAGTAGATTTGCTTGATGATGAAAAAACAGTTCTTGAAAAATTAAAAAATGCAGAGATGATTGCAGGCAATCCAGACAATGGAGTAATGGCTTTTTTGAAGTATGTAATAATGACTCTAAAAACAGACAGGAAAGAAAAGTTTGTTATTGAAAGAGACAAAAAATATGGAGGAAACTTACAATACTCTAATTACAAGGAGATTGAAGAAGATTTTGCAAACAAAAAGCTTCATCCTCTATATTTAAATATTGCAGTTGCAATAGAAATTTCAAAATTACTAATGCTCTTTCAGAAGAACAAAGACAAACTTGAAAAATTAATAAAAGAGGCGTACAAATAAAGCAAAGATAATCAGCCCAATAATTCTTGTTAATATCCCATAAATAAAAAAATCATTTCTTTTTAGTCCAATAGAGCCGAAGATTAATGGAATATATGGAATAGGAGAGACTGCTGCAACAGCGACAAACCATTTTCCGTGTTTTCTGGATAGTTCTTTTAGTTTATGCTCTTCTTTTCTGTAGAATTTGTTTACTATTTTTGTTCCGTATTTTTTACCAATTTCAAATCCTGCAATTGAGCCAAAAAGAGATGCCATTACAAGGACACCTAATACAGGGATAATTGCCATGCCAAGTATTTTTGCTTCAATCAAAAAAATATGCGGGGTCAGATATTGGGGAAGAATTTCCAAAAGAAAGGAAATTATAAAAATCATAATCATACCATAGATTAATACTTCTTTTGTTTCACAGGCTTCTATTTGCTTTCTATTAATAATACTCAAAACAAACATAGCAGTTATTGCAATTATTTCTAGTGTTTCAAATATAATATCTTTTCTCATCTTGATTTAAACTCCACAATATCCATGTCTTTTAATTCATGTTTTAATCCTACTTTTTGCCTTGGAAATTTTGAACTCGGGCCCCAAATTCGTGTT
>JBFYLU010000077.1:0-6538 GCA_041305285.1 Nanobdellota archaeon | reverse complement strand
CTCTTCTATTGTTTTTCCCTTAAATGTAAATTGTTTTTTTGTTAGTTCTGCCATTTTATTTTTTCCTTCCTGTTCTTCTTGGCCTTAGCAATCCAACTCTTCTTCCTGCAGGAGCATTTCTCTTTGCAATCTTGCTCTTGATTCTTTTTCCTCTACCTGAACCAAATGGATGATCAATAACATTCATCTTAACTGCTGATGTTCTAGGCCATAATTTATTTCTTGCTTTTTTCATATAATGTTTTTTACCTGCCTTAACAATTGGTTTGTCTAATCTTCCTGCACCTGCGATTTCTCCAATTGTTGCCCTGCATTCTGGATTAAACTGCCTTTCTTTTTTAGAAGGCAAAAGAACCAATATTCTGTCTCCAATGATTCTGCTTACTTCTGCATTAATCCCGCTGCTTCTTATAAACTTTCCTCCGTCTCCAGGGTGAGCTTCAATATTATATATCTTGGTTTTAACTGGGATTTCTTTCATCTGAAGAATATTCCCGTCTTTGATTTCATTTCCTCCAAATTTTATTGTTTGTCCTTCAATCATTCCCTTAAATGCTGGGATATAAAAAATTCCCTCGTTATATTTTACTTTGGCTAATGGAGCGCTATGAGCTCGTGAATTTAACAACTGAATTACTACTCCTTCCCCTTCTAAATTTCTAGGATATTTTACTCTATATATAAATGCACTTTGCTTAACTCTGTAAGTAAGTGTTCCTCTTCCACGTCTTTGTGTGATTATTCTCTTTCCCATTTTATATTAATCCTAATTTCGTAGCCAAGTCAATAGCTGGAAATTTCTTTTTTAATTTAACATAAGCATATTTTTTGTTGTTTCTGACAAGAGTTCTTATTTCTTCAACTTTAACATCAAATAAATCTTCTATTTCTTTTTTTATTTCGTCTTTTGTTCTTTGTTTTTCAGTTTCAAAGCATAATGTATTGCTGGTTTCTACCATCATTATTGCTTTTTCAGTTACTAATGGTTTTATCATTTGAATTTTTCTCCTAAATCTTTTATTGCTTGTTCAGTATAGACTGTCAATCTTCCCATTCCGCCATTTGCAAGGTCTGTTATGCTTATATCTTTTGTTTTTCTTGAATCAAATGCACTTGATTTCATTTTTTCTTCTTTTCCAACAACAATCAATGCTCCTGCATTGCTCTTGTATTTTCTTCCTCTTCTTCTGCCCTTTCCGCTTCTGACTTTTTTAGATTTTAAGGCAATGCTAAACAACTGTTCCCCTAGGATATTTTTCAGGCTTGAAATTAAATCTCCTGTTTTTAGAGAAGTTATTTTTGTTTCAATTATCAAAGGAAGATTTTCTATTTTCGCATTTTCAAGGCTCTTGTATCTGTTTGTCATTTGTTTTGCATCAGCTGTTGCGCTTAATGCAGACATCAAAGCAAGCTTCATTTCTTTTTTGTTTATTCTTGCTCTTTTGACATGAGAAATTACTTTTGGAGGATGAGCTCTCATTCCTCCTCTTGCAAACGGAATTTCAGCAGCTACCCATCCAAACTGGCTTCCACGCCTGGACATTACCTTTCTTGGCACTCTTGATGCTCCTCTTCCATAACCGCTTCTCCATACATGCCTTCTATGAACTAATTTTCCTTTAGCAGCATGCTGTTTTCCAGCAACAAGTGAAGGTGAATATGGCTGAGTGGATTTTTTTGCTTCAAATATTCTTGAAACTAAATCATCTCTTATTCTTTGTGAAAAGCAATCTGGCAACTCTATGCTTGCTTTTTCCTTTCCATCAATGCTGATTATTTTTGATTTCATTTTACAATATTTTTGTTAATTCAAAATTCTTTTTTAATTGTTTTTTAGTTGGCCTTAATGCACAAGTGATTATTATCTGCCTTTTTGCAGGCCCCTGAACAGAACCCCTTATCACAATGTAATCTGTCTTTACTTCTCCATAGTTTTTTAGATTCTTGAACTTTCCTTCTGATTTTCCTACTTCCATTATCTTGTTGTTATAAATAACTCTGGTGAACATTCCAAGCTGTCCAGCCATAGGTGTTCTAAAAGGAACTCTTGATGGGTGCCATGGAGCAATGCTTCCAACTTTTCTAATTCCTTTTTCAGCTTTATGACTTCTTAATTTAATACCAAATCTTTTCACAGGCCCCTGAAGCCCCTTTCCTTTGGTTAATCCTCTCAAGTCAACAATCTCTCCTTTTTGGAAAAAATCACTAGCTGAGAGTTCCTTGTTCATGTTCTCCTTGACAAACTTCATTTTTTCACTAATATTTCCATTGAGCCCGATTTCAATCAAATCAGGAGTTTTTTTCAAGCCAGTTTTCTTTGCCTGGGAATATGCAATTATTGTGATGTCCTCAAATTCTTCTGCTTTGATGTCCTCTATTTTCTTTTGAGTTTTTGGAAGAGTTACCTTTCTTTTAAGCTCCTTGTCAAGGTTTTCATTTAATATCTCTTTTGCTACCACACTATTTTTGTAAAATCTAATTGAAAATATCTTCATTGGAGGGCATTCAAGTATTGTCACAGGAATTGCAATTTCTTTTCCTTTAGTCATTGAATCAGGAGTATTATCTTTTGCTATTGCGCTTTTCATCCCGCACTTGTAGCATATGAATCCTTTAATTGGTTTATTAGAATTAATCACATTCCAGTTCACTCTAGGCAAGAATTTTCTTGCTCTCTTTCTAGGCCAAAACTGTAGGCTTCCTTTTCTTGGTGCACTTATTTTCATTTGTCAATAATGCGGAGTACATTTTAAAACCCTGGAATAAAATACTTAGAAACTTGGGCTTTTTAAAGCTTTTTACGCTTCAAATGGATATTCTTTTTCAGAATCCTTGCCATCAATTCTTGATTTTCTTATTATTTTTCCCTTTCTCCTTGCAGCTTCTCTGATAATTGCAAAATCCTTGCTATTCTTAAGCTCATCAGGGATTACAATCTGTTCAATCAAAAAAGTATGAAATACCTCTGCTTCTTTAAATCCCTGGCTTTCAAACAAAAAATCTCCAGCAATTTTACTGTCATTTGTTTTTAATGAGCAAAAATCAGGCTTGGGCATTTCATCTCCCTTGCTCCCAGGCTTTCCTGATTTAGGGGCTTTGGGTTTAATTTTTAACTTATTCTCTCCAGCATCAAATGTCAGGGCAAAGAAATTTTTTGGAAACTCATTTAACAAGGATAATACTTCTTTTCCAGACATTTCCTTGTCAATTAAATATCTTTTCACTCCTTGAAACTGCTTAATCTCCTTGAACTCAATTTTTCCCTTTAAATCTGCAGTTGAGACAATTGCTCCAGTGATGTTTGTTTTGTTTTCTCCTAGTTTTTCAGCCATTGTTCTAACCAAGTCATTTGCAAATTCAGCACTTGTAGAAATAGAGTATTTTCCTGCAGAAGACTTGATTTTAAATATTGCCCTGTTCCTAAACTCGCCTTTGCTAAATTTTTGAAACTGGATATGAACGCTTTCATCAACCTCTCCTTTTATTGCTTTTTTTATGAAATTCATATTATAAAATCAAATACTTAATTTATAAAACTTTCTCGAACTTTCAAACAAAGGTTTATAAATTTAATCTGCCTATTTTTATAAAGAAACATGGATGAAGCTTATTTTAAGAAAATAATTACAGTGATTATTCTGGCAGTTTTGACAGTCTTATCTTTTTTCTTATTGAAAGATATTTTGTTGGCAATCATCTTCGGAGTTATCCTTGCATTTGTATTTTCTCCTGTTCATGACTGGCTTAATAAAAAAGTAAAATCAAAAAACCTTTCAGTAGCTATCATTTCCATTTTTCTTATCCTATTAATCTTTGTTCCAATCTGGCTGATTACTCCTCCACTTATAGATGAGTCATTGAAGATTTATTTTGCATCCCAAAAAATGGATTTCACAACAGCAATAAATAACCTTTTCCCCTCTGTGTTTTCTTCAGCTGAATTTTCAAGCGAGATTGGTTCGATTATTCATTCTTTTGTAAACAGGACAATTAACTCTTTTGTTAATTATGTATCTGGTTTTATATTAAATTTCCCTCAGATACTTCTCCAATTAATGGTTGCTCTTTTTACTTTCTTTTTTGTTTTAAGGGACAAAGAAAATATTTTTTCTTATCTTAAAAGTTTAATGCCTTTTTCAAAAGATGTTGAAGATAAAATCTTTGAACAGACAAAAGGAATAACTATTTCTGTTCTTTATGGGCAAGTAATCATGGGATTGATTCAAGGATTAATTGCAGGAGCAGGATTTTTTATTTTTGGGATTCCAAATGCTTTGTTCCTTACTATCCTGGCTTGTTTAGTTGGAATTTTTCCAATCATAGGAACAACCGTGATATGGGTGCCAGTTGTGATTTATCTTCTTATGACTGAAGGAAGCATGATTTCAGTTATTGGGGTGACTATCTTCGGGCTTATTGCTGTTTTTATAGACAACATTCTAAAACCAATATTTGTTTCTCATAGAACAAGCATGCCTGCTTCAATTGTATTATTCGGAATGATTGGAGGATTTTTCTTTTTCGGCATTCTTGGATTTATTCTTGGACCTTTGATTCTTGCTTATCTTTTGATTATACTGGAAATTTATAGAAATAAGAGGGTTCCTGGATTGCTTGTGCAGCAACCTCCGAGCAAGTTAAAGATAAGTATATAAAATAGTTTTTCTTTTTTTAAATCAAGAGGTGTTAAATGAAGCTTCAAGTAAGACTTTTAAAATGGAAGGCTGGAATTCCAGTTGCAATGATAAGAGAGGAAACAGCAATTAAGATTGGAGTTAGGGCAAACGACAGGATTTCTATTAAATCAGACGGAAAAGAGTTCACAACAATTCTTGATACTATTGGAGGCAATTTTATAAAAAAAGATGATATTGCCATCTCTGCTGAAATAAGCAAGATTTTAGGATTAAAAAAAGGGCAGAGAGTGGAAATAAAAATAGCTCCCAGAGCAGACAGCCTTGATTTCATAAAGAAAAAATTAAACAATCACAGTCTAACCAAAAAAGAAATATTTGAAATTATAGAGGATGTAATGAATAATTCTCTATCTGACCCTGAGATAGCATTGTTTATTTCTGGCATGTATAAAAATGGCATGAACATGAAGGAAACCATTTATCTGATTGAAGCAATAATGAAGTCAGGAAATAGCCTTAATCTAAAAAAAAGGTTTATTGTTGACAAGCACTCTATAGGCGGGATTGCAGGCAATAGGACAACTCCTTTGGTTGTTTCCATTTGTGCTGCTGGAGGACTTACTGTTCCAAAAACCTCTTCACGAGCAATAACAAGCGCAGCAGGAACAGCAGATGTGATAGAGACAATAGCGAAAGTGGATTTTAGTATTAATGAACTTAAGAAAATAATCGCAAAAACAAATGCATGCATGATTTGGGGGGGCTCTCTAGAAATAGTTCCTGCTGATGCAAAAATAATCCAGATTGAGAAATCCCTAAAAATTGACCCTGAATCTCAACTGCTTGCCTCGATTATGTCAAAAAAACTTGCAGTAGGAAGCAATTACATTCTTATTGATATTCCTTATGGGAAATCTGCAAAAGTTTCAAAAGAAAGAGCATTGGATTTAAAGAAAAAATTTGAATATCTTGGAAGATACTTTAAGAAACACCTTAAGTGTGTTTTAACTGATGGCAGTCAGCCAATAGGAAATGGAATCGGTCCAGCTTTAGAATTAATAGACATAATCAATATTCTTGACCCAGAAAAACAAGGCCCAATGGATTTGCAAAAAAAAGCTGAATTTCTTTCTGGAGAAATCTTTGAACTATGTGGAAAAGCAAAAAAAGGAAAGGGAATTGAGATGGCAAGAGAGATTTTATCTTCTGGGAAGGCATTTGAAAAATTCAAGGAGATAATCAAGGCACAAAAAGGTTCTCTGAAAAAGCTTGTCTTGGGAGAATTTTCTTACACCTTTTTAGCAAAAAAATCCGGCAAAGTAAAAGAAATTGACAATAAAAAAATAAATTCTCTTGCAAGAATTGCAGGATGTCCAGGAGACAAGTTCTCTGGGATTTATTTGCATGTTCATAAGAATAATCCAGTTAAAAAAGGAGACAAACTTTTAACTCTTTATGCAGAATCCAAATCAAGGCTTAATGAGTCTGTTAAATTCTGCAAACAAACAAAACCAATCAATATAGCTTAACACAACTAATTTTTTAAAGATTATTTATATCATTTTTCTATGGAAGAATACAAAAAGAAATTAGCTGATTATTTTAAAAGAAATCTGGCAAAGGGCTATACTCCAGATTCATTAAGATTTGCTTTAGTCAGACAGGGATATGCAAGGGCAATAGTTGATGATGCATTAATCCAAGCAAACAAAGAGCTTGCTGAAAAAGCCCCAATACTAAAGGAAAAACCAGTGATAAAATATGAAATCATTGATGAATACAACAAGCCCATTGTCATTAAAAAGCCGTTTTGGAAAAGGGTTTTTGGGTTGTAATATAAAAAGATTTAAAACTTCTTGATAATCACTATTTTAGTGCTTGATGCATGATAAGCCTCCGTC
>JBFYLU010000076.1:0-3441 GCA_041305285.1 Nanobdellota archaeon | reverse complement strand
TAAAATAACTAAGATAGCAACTCCAAGAATAATCAAGATTATTGCATTAGTTGATAATCCTTGCCCCTTTTTATTTTCCATGTTAGAGTATAGTTTGTTATCTTTAAAAAGGTTTTTATTTAGGATTATATCCAAGATAAAACAAGGTTTTTTCTTTTTTCCACCACCAAAATCCAGTAGTTGTCTTTTTTTCCTCTGAAAAAAAGTTTATTCCATCTTCCTTTGTCTCAGCCAAATCCTTTAAATTCCCTTTTTGAGCAAAACTATATGATTCAATATCTGCATTCATTTTCTCCACAAGATTCAATCCTACAAAAGAATTCCTCATCTCAATACTTGACTGGAAAAAACTAATTAACGCAAGAGTGCATACTGCAAAAACCCCAATTACCAGCATTGTTACAGTAACATCTCCATTCTTATTCATTTTACATATTCCTCAAAGTTTATTTCATTTTTTTCTGCCCATTTTTCAGCACTTCCTTTATCAGATGTAATCAAGTAAGCCATTGCTGATTTAGTATTAATCCACTTATCAGTTCTGGTGTAATCAGAAGAAACAAATAAATCTCCTCCAGCAACCTGTGCTTTTTTTAATCCAGCAAGCAAAGAAGCCCCAAAAAGAAAAATCAACAGCATAATAACAATTATGACAGTTGCAACTATCCAAGTCATTGTTGTTCCTATCTCTGCTTTTTTATTAAAATTATATTCGCACATTTTTATTTGATTTTGAAACTCCTGTCAATATTTCAATTAAATACTGTTTTCCATTTAAATCCACTGCAAATAAATTTCCCTTGACACATCCAGGAAGAGCTTTTTCATCTTTTAGGTCTAATTTAGCAAGACAATCTGCCCTTAGATAATTATCTCCTCCTTCTTTATCAAACAAGAACTTTCCATTGCTATCATTAAAAGTAATCAGCACATAATACTGTCCATGTGAATCTCCTGAAAAATCCGGAGATTTAAAATTAAAACTGCAAACTTCTTGCATATCAAAATCTTTTTGAAACTCTCCTTGGTCATTGATTATCTCTTTACTTATTACTCCATGTTCAGAAATGCAATCAGCAACCTTGTTCATTAAAATATTTGCCTCTAACTCTCTTACATCATAAGGATGATTATAAAATGTAAACACCATTGCAGATATTCCAACAGCTACAATAATCAATATTGCAAACCAATACACTGAAATAACCTGTTCGTTTCCTTTGTTGTTCATTTTTCTTCTATTAAAAACTGATACTTTTTCTCGTCTTTAAATGGTTTAATTTCAACATTAACATCATTAAAAAAAGAATAAGAATATCCTTTTCTATCATTGGAACTATCTAAAGTAACTGTAATTAAATTTCCGTTTATTGAAACTATGTTATCAAAATCAACATTCTTTTCTTTTGCAATATCATATGCATTTTCCATGTCCAGATAAAAAAACATTCCAGGCTGAGAAGAATCAATTAATAACGCAATCTCTTTGGCATAAGTTTCTTCTACAATCTTAACCCCGCTTCCTTGGCTGTAAATAAAAACAACTAATATTGAAAGATAAATTAAATTAAGAATAATAAACACAACATTTCCTACTAATATCTCTCCTCTTTTCTCCATATTCAAAATAATCAAAGACAATTAATAAATCTTTATAAAATTAAGAAAGAGTGTTTATATCCGCGCACTCAAGTCCTTCATACTCTTCAGAAGGAAACGGGATTATTGTAGGAGATAAAAAGTAATTCCCAGACATTCCTTTAACAGTTGTGGCTATTAATCCCCCTCCAATTGCTCCTCCAGCAGCAGCTCCTGCAACAATAATGGCTCCGGCAACTAATCCAACTCCTCCAGTAGCAACACCAACAATAGTTACAACTGCCACTGTTCCTGCTCCTGCAAGAGTCCACCCCAAAGTGCTAACCTCACTTGAGATTCCCATAACAACAATATAATCTGCAAGCTGATTTTGACTTCCTTCAGCTATTCTATCTAAATCTATTACTCCAAAATTAGCTCCTTCTTGATTTCCTAATAAAATATTAACGTCCTTTGTTCCAAAAAGATACTCTGCATAAGTAATCTCTTTTCCAGGCATTTTTTGCTTGGCAAGATACTCTCTATAAAACTCATTCTTGTCTATTTTTCCATCTGTAAAGATTCTCTGCTTAATACTATCATCAAACCTCAACTTAGAACAAATAGAACAGTAATTATCACTAATAAATTCCTCTCCAACATAGTTTATCTTGCCTTCCCCATACATCCACCAGCAATTTGCCATTTCTTCTGCAAGAGCAGAATATAATTCATCTTTTGTATCAACCTCTAACCGATAATCATAAGAACTCATTCTTTCACAAGTTCCATCTGCTGTAACACACACAAATGCCTGCCTGCAGTTTAATGGAATTGTTGTTGTAGCTCCAGGAAGAGCAGCGTTTCCTCTTAAAACAACTGAATTATGACATACTTCCTTGACACTTTCCTGCCCAAGATTTAATCTAAATATAAAAAATAAAAGAATTGCAAAACTTGCAACAAGTATAACTAACAAAACTATTTGTGTTGTTGTTAATTCCCCTCTTTTTATGTCTAAAATGCTTCTCATTTACATTATCCCCATTTTTTTTAAAGTAAAATACATGCCAGCTAATATAACTCCAAAAAATACAATCCATAGAACATACTTGATTAAACTATCTAAATCCATTTTAAGTTACTATTGGAGAAACAAAACCCAGTTTAATTAAATTATCCTCATAACTAATAGTCATGCCTTTTTGTGCAATTATTTCTTCCTCAATTTTTCTATCTTCCAAATCAGCAACAATCAAGCACGCTCCCTGTTCATCACAATAAGAAATTTGCCTGTCAAAATAATCAATTACATCCTCACAAATGCATATGCAATTAAGATTAGAGCATGAATTTGGCTTTTTCTCTGTTCCAGTAAATGTAAAAACATACCATCCAGTTGGATTTTGAAAAAAGTATGTCTTAGAAACCTTATTTGTTTTTGCAGAATCAATCAAAGTTTTTACGCTTTCAGTTGAACCAATTAATGCACTTGTAGCTTGTCTTCCTTTTTCTTCAGCTATTTTTGAAAAATACAATGCAGTCAGAAAATAAACTAAGAAAACAATGCAAATAACAGCAATAACTATCTTAACTGTTTCTGATGCTAATAAAAATCCTCTTTTGTTTATATTGTTCATTTTAACAAAGATAATAAAATTTCAGTTTCAGGAAGATTCTTGAAAAATCCCATTACATAATTCTTAAAAAAGAAATACAATCCAACAGCAACAACCACAATAACAAAAACTCCAATTAAAATCTTAATTAATTGTTCTATAGTAAGCTCTGCCATAATCCTGTTCTCCCAATATTTTTAAGTTTATCAATAAGTGAAAATCCCTGCCCCTTTAAGTAAAAGAT
>JBFYLU010000075.1:0-25128 GCA_041305285.1 Nanobdellota archaeon | reverse complement strand
TGAATCTGCAAAACATCACTGCAACAATAAGAATGAGATTTATTTTGAGGCACTGAATCAAGCAGGAATTAATGAGTCTGATGTGGATGTTATTGCTTTTTCACAAGGTCCTGGATTAGCTCCATGCTTGCTTGAAGGCATGAAGTTTGCAAAAGAGTTATCATTAAAGCTAAAAAAGCCAGTAGTTCCTGTAAACCATTGCATTAGTCATCTGGAAATAGGCAGATTAACAGGAGCTAAAGATCCAGTAATGCTTTATGCTTCTGGTGCAAATACTCAGGTTATAGGCTATGCAGAAGGCAAATATAGGGTGTTTGGAGAGACTTTAGACTTAGGCATAGGCAATTTTATAGATACTTTTGCAAGATATGCTGGAATCGGGTTTCCAGGAGGGCCAGCAATACAGAAATTAGCTGAACCTTTTAATCAGCGTAAGTACATTGAACTGCCTTACAAAGTAAAGGGCATGGATGTTGCTTTGTCTGGAATACTTACAAATTTAAAGCAAAAGTTAGAGTCAGGGAAATACAAATTAGAAGATTTGGCTTATTCATTGCAGGAAACTGTTTTTGCAATGCTTGTTGAAACAGCTGAAAGAGCTCTTGCTCATACTGGAAAAAAAGAGTTGCTTTTGGGAGGAGGGGTTGCGTGCAATTCAAGATTGCAGGAAATGTGTCAAATTATGTGCAGAGAAAGAGGTGCTAAATTCTTTTGTCCTGACAGAAGCTTGTTAGTTGATAATGCTGCTATGATTGCTTATCTTGGAGAGATTATGTTTAAAGCAGGAATTGCAATTAAAGAGAATGAATTGAATAAGATAGATATTTTGCCTAGGCAGCGAACAGATGAAGTTAATGTTACATGGAAATAAGTCAAATCGACGCAGTCATTTGCCTAGGCAGCGAACAGATGAAGTTAATGTTACATGGAAATAAAGTAATTTTTGCATAAATCTTTAAAAATCTTAGATTCAAAACAAGTTTATGGTATTTGAATTTAGAAAAAAACAAAATCTTGTCAATAATGTAGGAGAAAGGGACGGAAGATTTTTTGCTGACTCTCAATCAAGACTATTCACAATAGTTAAAGGAGAGGTGTTTATATCAACAGAGAATGGTTCCTCTTTTCTTTCTCGTGCAGACATTCATTATTTTTTAATGGATAGAAAACCTGGAAATTCTGAGCCATCTTTATTTATTGAATACTCTAAAAGTGGAAGAACAATGAGGATGGAAGTTGGAGAAGTCAAGCATGAGATGAAAAAAGAAGTTGCTCAGTGGGCAAAGCAAGTCAATCAAAGATACTATCATAATCCAACTTAATCATAAAAGATTATTATTAAAATATATTCTTTAGTTATTAATATGCTTTTAAAGGATAATTTCTTATTTTTAAGCATGGCAGAAGAGTTATTTTTTGATTTAAAGCATGCTTCCAAGGGTTTTCCTTCTGGAAAAGTTATGCTTTTTGGAAGATGTCTTGTTAATCAAGAAGAAGAAACAAAAGTAGTTTATGCAAGAACAGAGATTGAATTTTATAGAAAGGTATTTGGGTATGGCTATCAAGGAAGAAAATTAGGGAAAATGGTTACTCCCTTTTCATATGATTTTACTATTAATCCCGAGGATATGGTGCCTATAAAAACTAGACCAATAGTTGCAGAAACACAATTACTCAATCCTCATATTAATTCCAAGACACATGATATTTTTTATGTTCCTGGAGAGAGTCATCTTATCTCTATTTATATGGAGCAGGCAGGGCAGATTGGAGGATTTGAACTTGAAGAGCCAGCTGAGACTTTTTTTGCTTATTATACCACTTTGCTTGAGAACAAGGAAGAGCTTGAGGGAGACAGAGAGTTTGTTAAATTAAGAACAAAAATGAGGAGATTAGAGAAAAAAGTCAGAACAACCTTGCATCCAGAAGTATGGGAGGAGCACTATCAAGTACTTTCAAACACAAAGCAAAAAGTTCTTATGAAATTAGCAGGGAGTTAAATCTTTTTTAGATTTTTGCAAAGGAATAAATTGTATCTTTTTCTTCCAAATTCAGCTGCAGCATATTCTTCTGCATCTCCTTCTCTAACAAAATGCATTGTTGCTCCATGTCCTGTATTTGGGGATAAGTCCATTCCACTTCCTAAAAGAAAATAACTTCCAGGAGTTCCAGGAGTTGTCAAGATTCCTTTTATTCTTAAATATCTTAAAACATCAGAATATGGCTGATAATGTTCGTCACTTCCAGAATAAGCATCATGTTTTCTTCTGTCTGATACTAATTTTTTCCAATTAACTCTTGGCAAATCATGTTCTTGAGGAAAAACAAATCTTTCAAGATATTTGCCCTTTTCCATTTTTGTTACGTGATTTTTCTCAAGGACTTCCAAAACAGGGATTATTCTGAGTCTTTTTTTAGTCTTTGCCATTTCTTTTAATCAAAAGGTTATTATTTAAGGATTATTGTTTTGCACTCTAAGAAACATTTATAAATTCATTTTTTCTGAATATTTTATCCGATGAGCGATAAGCGAGGGTTATACTTTTCTTATTGTTCTCAATTAAATAAACTCAAGAAAAAATGGACGTATACGGAATTATTGAAAAGGCAAGAAAGACAGGAAAGATAGAAAAAGGAACCAATGAAGTTACAAAAGCAATTGAGAGAGGGATTGCAAAGCTAGTTGTTTATGCAGGGGATGTAAGCCCAAAAGAAATTGTAGCTCATTTGCCAGTTTTATGCAAAGAGAAAAAGATTCTATGCAAGGAAGTTGACAGCAAGCAAAAATTAGGAATCGCTGTTGGAATTCCAGTTGCTGCTTCATCTGTTGCAGTTATTGAAGCTGGTGACGCAGAAAAAGAACTCTCAGCAGTTAAATAATATTTTAATCTTAATATAAAATGGCAAAGGAACAGAAAAAACAAGAAGTAAAACAAGCAGGTTCTAAAGGTAGCGAGAAGCTTTTAGGGCAGGTAGTTCCTGGACTTGTGCAGGAGATTCTTGGAAGAACTGGATTTAGAGGAGAGATTACTCAGGTAAAATGCTTAGTTCAAGCAGGAAGAGATGAAGGAAGGAGCATGAGAAGAAATGTAAAGGGGCCTGTAAGACCTGGAGACATATTAATGCTCAGAGAAACTGAGATTGAAGCAAGAAGAATTAAATCTAATGTGAGCAAGGGCTCGTATACTTAAAATGCCAAAATGTATTTATTGCGGAAAAATGTATGATTTTCACAGGGGAATAACCCTTGTAAAGAATGATGGAAGCATTCATTATATTTGCTCTTCTAAGTGCAGAAAAAACATGGCTATGAAAAGAAGGAAAGTTAGATGGATAGAGCAGAAATAATATTTAAAAAGCTTTAATTCTTAATTATCTTATAAGTATTCAAATAAAAAGAAGTGATTTTCAATGAACATAAAAAATCTAATCATTAGTGTTGTTTTTATCTTAATCGGAGCTCTTTTAATAGGATATGCTCTTTCACGTCCATGCAATGTTCTTCCTATAACTCAGACAGTTCAGGGAGAGACATTAACAGTTGAACAACCAGCTCAATTAGACAGATTAATGTGCACTTCAAGTGATTACTATGCACTTATATCCTTGCTGATTGGAACTGCAATGATTTTTCCAGGTGTTGGTGGATTGCATAGAAGCCTGACAACAGAAAACCTGAATCTAAAGGCAAAGAAGAAATCTAAATAATAATTCTTTTTATTCACAGGTTATTCTTGATTTGTTTTCCCTTGGGTCTTGCCAATTTGAATTATGCTGGACAAAAGCTCCTGTGATTGGAGTCATTTCAACAATTCCTCCATTGTTGCAGTTGATTTCATAATCCTGGCAAAAATTGGTTTCAGTGCATATTGCTTTTGTGTAAGTATATTGATTTTTTATTACTGCTCCAGTCATTCTTTCCTGAATCATAAGGTACAAAAGACTAACAATTAAGATTATTGTTACTATTGCAAGCACTGCAGGTATTATCTTTTTCATATTATTTGGTGCATTCTTTTATTTATAAAAGTTTCTATTTTTGTCACTACTCAGTTACTTCAAAATAGGTTTTTTGGCGTGTTTTTAGTTAGTTTTCTTTATCCACGTAATAAAAAAGAAAAAGTAAATTTGATGTTTTTAAGCCTTAAAAAAGCTAAATTTATGTAGCAAGCTTTTTAAAGGAATATTCATTTATACTCTTATAATTTGTGAAAAATTTGCAAATTTTAAATTAAAAATCTTACAAAAAAACATATAAAATGGCCTCAAATAGTGATTATGGTGCTGATTCAATCAAGGTATTGGATGGCTTAGAAGGAGTAAGAAAGCGTCCGGCTATGTATATTGGGAGCACTGGCAAAGATGGATTGCATCATCTGGTTTATGAGGTTGTTGACAATTCAGTTGATGAAGCGCTTGGAGGATATTGCAGTGAAATTCTTGTTTCAATAAACAGAGATGGAAGTGTGAGTGTTGAGGATAATGGGAGAGGAATTCCAGTTGATATTCATCCTCAATTAAAGGTTCCTGCTGTTCAAGTTGCACTTACAAAACTGCATGCTGGTGGAAAATTTGACAAAAAATCATATATGATTTCAGGAGGATTGCATGGGGTTGGTGTTTCATGTGTCAATGCTCTTTCAAAAAAACTAATTATTGAAATAAAAAGAGAGGGAAAAATACATCAGCAAGAGTATTCAAGAGGAAATCCCACAACAAAATTAAAAGTTGTTGGAAAATGCAATGATAATGACACTGGAACAAAAGTTACTTTTTGGCCTGATGAGCAGATTTTTTCCACAATTATTTTTGATTACAAGGTTCTCGAGACAAGATTCAAAGAAGTTGCATTTCTTAATGCAGGATTAAAAATCAAATTAAAAGACGAGGAAAAAAACAAGCAAGAAGAGTTTTATGCAAGCGGAGGATTAATTGAATTTGTGAAATGGATAAATAGGAGCAAGGAAGTTCTACACACCAAGCCAATTTATTTCAAGAGAGTCTTGGAGAATACTGTGATAGAAGTTGCAATACAATATACTTCAGGATATCAAGAAAATATTTTTGGTTTTGTAAACACAATAAACACTGTTGAGGGTGGAACTCATGTTTCTGGATACAAGACTGCCTTGACAAGAGCAATAAATGATTATGCAAAGAAAACCAATCTTTTGAAGAATGATTCTCTTACTGGAGATGATGTGAGGGAGGGAAATACTACAATAATCAGCTTGAAAATCCCAGAGCCTCAGTTTGAAGGACAGACAAAGACAAAGCTGGGAAATTCTGAATTAAAAGGATTAGTTGATTCAATTGTTTCATCTGCTTTAACTGAATTTTTTGAGGAGAATCCTTTAATTGCAAAAAAAATTGCAATGAAGTCTTTGGATTCAGCAAGGGCAAGGCTTGCAGCAAAAAAAGCAAAAGAATTAGTCAGGAGAAAAAGTGCTTTTTCTCTTGGGGGACTGCCTGGAAAACTTGCTGACTGCTCAAATAAAAAAACAGAAGATACTGAATTGTATATTGTTGAAGGAGATTCAGCAGCTGGTTCAAGCAAGATGGGAAGAGATAGAAATATCCAGGCAATACTGCCATTAAGAGGAAAAATACTGAATGTTGAAAAATCAAATCCAGTCAAGGCATTATCAAGCGAAGAAATAGCAAATCTTATTACTGCTGTTGGAACAGGAGTTGGAGAGAGTTTTGATTACAATAGACTAAGATATGGCAAGATTATTCTCATGGCAGATGCAGATGTTGATGGAGAGCACATAACAACACTTTTATTGACATTTTTTTACAGGTTCTTGCCTCAATTAATTGAAAAAGGAAACTTGTTTATTGCAATGCCTCCTTTATACAGAGTCAGGAAAAAGACAGATCATTATGTTTATACTGAAGAGGAATTAAAGAAATTAACAGATAAGTTAAACACAACCAATGTTACAAGATTCAAGGGATTAGGAGAAATGAGCTCACAGCAGTTATGGGACACAACAATGAATCCAAAGACAAGAAAAATCAAGAAAGTTTATATTGAAGATGCATTGGAGGCTGACCAGACTATTAGCATGCTAATGGGTGATGATGTTCAATCAAGAAAAGAGTTTATTGAAGAAAATGCTCATGAGGCTGAATTAGACGTATAAAAAGAACCAAGGTTCTTCTTATGACATTTCCTATTAAGATAGGCTCAAGGCTGATTGAAATACACAAACAAAATGGCAAAAAGCAAACTAGCAACACCTGCATGGATTTTGGAAGGATTTGACTCAGAAGAAGAATACAACAAAAAACATAAAATAAAAACCAAGAAAAAAGACGAGAAAACTTTCAAGGTAAGAGAGTGTCCTAAGTGTGGAAGCGATGATGTTGGAATTGTTTTAAGTGGAAGCGATAGTGAAGAGGAATCAAATACTGGAAAAGAATGGCAGTGTCATAAATGCAAATGGAAAGGATATGACGTTGTTGAAAAAGAATTAACAGAAGAGGAATTAATGAAATATATGGATAAAAAAGGAGAAGAGGTAGCTTAAAATGGCAGAAGAAGAAAACAAACCTAAAATTGAAGAAATCAAGCCAGAAGAAAAATGCGATAATGTGATGAAAGAATGCTCCAATGAAAAAGGAGTGATTAACTCAGAGATTTCTTCTGAGATGAGGAAGTTTTATCTTGATTATGCAATGTCTGTTATTGTTTCAAGAGCTATTCCTTCAATAGAAGACGGGCTTAAGCCTGTTCAGAGAAGAATTCTTTATACTATGCAGACTATGGGATTAAAGCCAAATACCCAGACAAAGAAATGCGCAAGAATTGTCGGAGATACTATGGGTAAGTATCATCCTCATGGAAATCTCGCTGTTTATGATGCATTAGTAAGAATGGCTCAGGATTTTTCATTGAGATATCCTCTTGTTTTTGGGCAGGGTAATTTTGGTTCACTTGACGGAGATTCTGCTGCTGCAGACAGGTATACAGAAGCAAAGTTGATGCCAATTTCAACTGAAATTATTGAAGACATAGACAAGGAAACAGTGAAGTTTGTGGATAACTATGATGGTTCATTGCAAGAGCCAGAGCTTCTTCCTGCAAGACTTCCAAATTTAATTATTAATGGAGCAACTGGAATTGCTGTTGGAATGTCAACTAATATTCCTCCTCATAATCTTACAGAGATTTGCAATGCAATTATTGCTTATATTAAAAATCCTGACATTAAGATAGAAGAGCTTTTGGAGATTGTTACAGGGCCTGATTTCCCAACAGGTGGATTAGTTAGCGGAGAAATGTCTGAGATTTACAAGACAGGAAGAGGAAAGCTTGTAATAAGAGGAAAGACAACTACTGAAGTAATAAAGAAAAAAGAAGCAATTGTCATTACTGAAATTCCTTATATGCTTAACAAGGCTTCACTTATAACCCAGATTGCAGAGCTTGTAAGAGACAAGAAAATAAAAGATGTTGTTGATTTGAGAGATGAATCCTCAAAAGGCAAGATAAGAATTGTTATTGAAATCAGAAAAGAAGCTAATCCTAAGTTTGTAATAAACCAGTTATACCAATACACAAGGCTTCAGGATTCTTTTAGTGTTAATATGCTTGCACTTGTTGGAAAGCAGCCAAAAACCCTTGGATTAATAGATATTCTCAAGGAATATGTAAAGCACAGAAAAATAATTATTACTAATCGTTCCAAGTTTGAATTAAAAAAAGCAAAGGAAAGGCTGGAAATTGTTGAGGGATTGATGATTGCACTTGCAAAAATAGACGAGGTTATTGCAACAATCAAGAAATCAAAATCAACAGCAGAAGCTCTTGAAAATCTTGTAAGCAAGTTCAAATTAACAAAAAAACAAGCTCAGGCTGTATTGGAAACTAAGTTACAGCAATTGACTTCTATGGAAAGAGAAAAGCTGAAAAAAGAAGAAGAAGACTTGAGAATTACAATTACTGAGCTTGAAAAAATCCTTGGAGATATAAATGAAGTGCTTAAAATAATTACAAAAGAAGTAACTGAATTAAGAAACAAGTATGGAGACAACAGAAAAACAAGTGTTCTTAAAAACATAAAAGAAATCCAAGAAAAGGATTTGATACAGAAAAAAGAAGTTGTTATTACAATCACTGAAAAAGGATATTGCAAGAGAATGGACACTCAAACTTATAAAGAGCAGAGAAGAGGAGGAAAAGGAGTTATTGGAAGCGGCTTGGCAACAGGAGATTTTGTAAAGCAGTTGATTACCTGCTCTACTCATGATTATCTTATGTTCTTTACTTCAAGAGGAAGAGTTTTGTGGCTAAAGGCATATGATGTTCCTGGAGCTGAAAGATACAGCAAGGGAAAAGCAATTGTAAACATGCTTGAATTAAGAGATGAAACTGTGACAAGAGTTATTTCAGTCAAGGATTTTGAAGGAGCCTTGTTCATGGCAACTAAAAAAGGAATTGTAAAGAAAAGCGCTTTAAGCAATTTCTCAAATCCAAGAGCTTCTGGAATAAGAGCAATTAATCTTCCTCCTGATAATTCAGATTCATTAATAGGCGTAGAAGTAGTCAATGAAAAGCAGGAAGTGCTTCTTGCTACAAGAAAAGGAAAGGCAATTAGATTCAATAGCAGTGATGTTCGTCCAATGGGAAGAGCAAGCTATGGAGTTACTGGGATAAAACTTGATGATGGAGACGATGTAGTGAGCTTGGAGGTTCTTGACACTGTTGCTATAATGACTATTACTGAAAAAGGATATGGAAAAAGAACAGAAGTAGCAGAATACAGGAAAACTGCAAGAGCTGGAAAAGGAGTAATAAATGTCAAGGTTAGTGACAAGACTGGAAATGTGGTCAATACTGTTTCAGTAAATGACAATGACAACATAATAATCACAACTGCAAAAGGAATGGCAATAAGAACTTCCTTGGAGAATATAAGAGTAATGGGACGAGCAACTCAAGGAGTAAGAATTGTGAAATTGCAAGACGGAGACAAGGTTACAGATATTATCAAGGTTCTTGAAAATGGAATAGAGGCTAGTTCTGAATAATAATCCCTTCTTTAAAAATATTTAAATACCTTATCTCTTATGAAAAAACATGAGGGTCATAAAGGATGTAGCAAGAGGAGAACTTCATTCAGCTTATGTTCTCGGAGCTTTTGACAAGGCAAAAAAAGCCTTGGAAGCAAAGGGTTATAGAATAACCTCATTAGAGGAAAATGCAGGATTAAGAGTTCAAGAAGGAATAAATTCAAGTGTTTCTCAAATGACAAATATAACAAGAGAGGCATTTATTTATGATTCAGCTAGAGGAATTTTCTTATCAAAGAAATCTCCAATAATGGCAAATGCAAAACAGGCAACAGATAGAAATAGAAAGGAAAATGATTTTTATTTAACTGATGAACAAGTAGAAGAATCACTTGCAGACTCTGTAAAGATAACAAACACTGAAATTCCAACAAGAAGATTTGCAGATGAAGCACTAACAAGTTTTGCTTTTGGCAAAAATGCAAAAGCATATGGAGAATTACTTGACGAAAATGAAATTAAAAGCATACAGGTTAATCTAGCAACTCCTAGAAACATGCTGTTTGCAAGACAAGCGTGGCTTTGCAGTTGCAGGGTTGATGATAATTCTGCCATGTCCAGACTTGAGGGTTATGGCGTTGGCCTTAGCTATTATCGTAATGAGGTTCGTGGAGTGCGTGCAAGCGACTAAACAAGAATAGTTTAATACACTTAAGTTTAAATAAAAAGATTTCTTGTGGAATTTATGGGATTGAGATTAGGGGAGTTAAGAGATAGATTAGTCAGATTATTATTAACTGATTCTGCAAGAGAGCACATTGTTTTGCATTCTCCTGAATATATTGAACTGGAAAGAACATTTAAAGGAAGAGAAGAGGAGTTTTATCAAAGAGGAAGCCAGGCAATAGTAACCTGTGCTGCATTGGAATTGGAAGCTGGAAGACTTGCCAAGATTATCAGGGAACTTGAAGTAAAAAGAAGTGATTTGGAAGAACAACTGGCATTAACAGAAAATTCTCCAACCCTAAATCTTGGAAGGTGCATTGAAGAAGAGTCTCCTCATCTTGTCATACATCTCGATAATGAAGGTGTTGTCAGGTATTTTAATCCAAGTGCAAGAGCATGCATTTCTTACAAGGGCGAGATAGTTGGAAAAAAACCAAGCCAAATATTAAATACAAAGGATAAATCACTGAGACTAGACAGGTATTTCTGGAACTATCTTCTTGGTTTTGAAAGTCATGCCAGAGATTGTGCTCAAGGAGAGATACCATTTCCGCATAATATCTTTGAAATTGGAGGGTATAGATTCAGAGTAGATGGGTATGTTCATTGCGCTGAAGAAGGGGAATTTATGGGCGGGAGCATTGTTTTAACTCCAAAAATAGAGGCTAAGAGTTTTTTTGATAAGGGGTGGATTAGCTGGGCAAATTCACTTGCAATAAAAGGCAGAGTAAGTTTGGATAATGTCATGGAAGATGTGTATCATCCAATTGAAAGATTGGGAAGAGATATTAATTATCTTGATTTTAGAAAAGCTCAAATTGATGCAGATGCTCTTGGAACAATTGCAAAGTTTTACAGAGTGATAAAATCACAAGGAAGAGAGTTTAAAATAAGAGGTTTGCCAGATGAACAAATTTCATTGCTTCTTAGTTTAGGAGTGGATAGAGAAGACATTAGAGATGCTAAAATGCCTCATGGCAAGATTATGCCTCATGCAAGAGGAACTGATTAATCCTTGATATACTTTGAGATTGTCGGGTATTTATTCACATCTACTTTAATTTCTTTAACTTGATTATCTTGTTTGTTTTCTTCTGAAGTGTTCCATGCAGGGCACATTTGCTTGTATTCGCACCAGTCGCATAGTCTTCCTTTATTTGGGGGGAATTCATTTGTTGATTCTATTTGCTTTATTAATTCAAGAGTTTCTTGCCTTAATTTGTTTAATTGCTCATTGGTTCTTTTAGAGCAGATTCTTTGATTATGCGCAAGATAGTGCCAGATTAAGCAGACTTCATTGGCATAGCCATAGATTTCTTTGATTGCAATTGCATACAAAGCCAGTTGCCTGTCACTATCCATTTTTTCTTGAGTTGGAAGAGAGTTTGCTGTCTTGTAATCATGGATTTCATACTCTCCTGTCTGAAGATTTTTTACAAGTCTGTCAATAAACCCAATTATCTCGTATTTTCCTTTTTCATCCAGCTTAATTCTTATTTCTTTTTCAAGTGCAATTGTTCCGTCATCAAAAGGATAGTGCTTTGAATAATAATCAAGGAGAAACTGGATTCCTTTATTGAAGTAATCCTTGTCAGTTAGAGATTCATTCACTATAATCATTCCAGGAACATACTCCCTTTTCCAGTGCTTGGAGTAATCAACTATAACATCATCTATTGAAGGAAGCTCTCCAATTTTCACCTGGGAATAAATCCATTCCATTGTTTTGTGAATGCAAGTTCCGAGATGGCTTTCTATTGATTTTTCTATTTCAGGAAGAATCTTGTCAATATACTTGAACTTGAATTTTAATCTGCATTGTTCAAAAGTGCTTATTCTAGAATGAGAGTATATCTTCACCATTTCTTTAAAAAATAATTGCATTATATAAGTTTTATTGCTGTTTATTTTTTCAAAAAATTTATAAAAGTCGCGCTTATGCTATTAAGACAATGAGAAGCTATTTTAGTGAGTTTGGAACTTCCATGTGGGAGAGATTTAAAGCTGATTTATCTTATAGATTATTAAGAACAGATTACAAGATAAAAGCAGAGGTAAATGGAAGGGTTGTAGTGGGAGCATTTAGATATGCAGAGTTAATTGCTTTGGAAGTGTTTTACTCTCAATTAAGATTGCAAAATGAAGATGACAAGATAGGAGTCTTAGAAGGAATGCATTTTCTTGAGAAAAACAAACCTGTTTCTGTTCCAGATAATTTGGATAAAAAATCCAGACTTGAAATTTTAGAAGTATTGTGCAAACCTTATGTGTTCAGTAAGATTAAGAAAGGAAGAGTAAGTCTTCCTTGATGGAATATAATAAAAAAATAAAAAATGTTTCAAGATTTATGAAAAATCTTGTTTAGTGCAATTAAGCAGCTTTTCTTTTACTAAAGCAATCTCTGCAAAATACATCTCGGCCTGGTGTAGGCTTGAATGGAACTTCGCATTCTTTTCCGCATTGCTTGCAAGTTGCCTTGTGCATTGTTCGTGGACCGAAACTATTGAAATTGTTTCTTGGTCTAAATTCTCCCATTGGTTTTTATCCTCCTGATATATAACATAAAGAAACATGTGTTGCCTTATATTATTCTATGAAATATTCAGAAAAATAAGGGTTATAAAGGTATGTATTTGATTGATTATTCCAAGGTTCCCCAGCCAATCAAACGCCAGTGATTATTAATATTTCTTGCAATTCCAACATTGTCTCCTGCCAATGAGATGATTGGAATCTTTAGCAAGACTTCAAGAACATTGTCTTTTATTTTCTCTACTTTTCCTACAGTTATTGTTGTGTTTATTGAAAACATGAGCATTTCAGTAGGCTTTATTGGCTCTACTTTTTGATTGTCTGCTGTTCCAAATACATGTTCCAAGAGTTTTTCTTTTATCTTGATTTTGTAGGTTATTTCTGGAAGAATTGATTTTTTTGAAGCAAGGCATCCAATCAATGAATCTGATTTTGTCAGTGATGGGTCAAGCTCTGTTTCAATTGAAATGCTTGTTCCAGGAACAATTTCATCCACAGAATCTTTTCCCTTATGAAGAGAGATTATTTTTGTTATTAGTGGCTTGTAAATTTGTTCATTGTGTTTTTTTATTGTTAATCCTGGCTTGATTTCAATCTCATCTCCGACTTTTAATGTTCCTTTTTTTAATATTCCTCCAAGAACTCCTCCATGAAGATTTTTTATTTGTGTTCCTGGCTTGTTTATGTCAAAACTTCTTGCAACAAGAAAAATTGGATTTCCCTTTGAATCTCTTTCTGGAATCTTGAACTTAGCTAGTTCTTCAAGTATCTTGTCTATGTTGATTTCTTGCTGAGCAGATATTGGGATAACAGGGGAGTTTTCTGCAATAGTTCCTTTTATGAATTTTTTTACTTCATTGTAGCTCTTTAATGCCTGCTCTTTGCTTACTAAATCTATTTTATTCTGGACAATAATAATGTTCTTTATGTTCTTGGCTTGCAAAGCTGCAAAATGCTCTTTTGTTTGAGGTTTTATTCCTTCATTTGCAGCAATCACGAGAATTGCAGCATCAATTATTGCTGCTCCTGAAAGCATTGTAGCCATTAGCATCTCATGTCCTGGAGCGTCTATGAAGCTTATGTATCTGACTGGAGTGCCTTTTCCCTGAATGTTGTAAAAACCATTGTCATTAGAAATAGTTGCGTCTGCATAACCTAGTTTTATTGTGATTCCTCTCTTTAGTTCTTCTGAATGAGTGTCTGTGAATTTTCCAGAAAGCTTGCTAAGAAGAGTTGTCTTTCCGTGGTCAATATGCCCGACAACACCAACATTCATTTCAGGAAGTTCTTTGTTCATAGAAATATGTTATTGAAGGAGTTTTTTAAAGTTATTGAATTAAAATTATCCCCTCTTTTTGAGTTAGAAGATAATTAATTGGATAATCAGCAGATAAGTTGGAAGTTATTATCACCTCTTTTTGGATAAAATAAATCAACACAGTCATTTGACTAGAGCAACTATCTTGCAATAGCCTCTTAAATCTTAAATGTTTGTTGAATTAATAAAATATTAATTGTTTGTAGCTAATAAAAACAGATAAAAATCTTTAAATACTCCCTAATATTATTTAAGATATGAAGATTGAGGTGAATATAGACAAGAAGATTTTGCTGGTTGTATTAGGAATATTCTTAATTGGAACAGGAGTTTATGCTGCTGTTAATACCTCACTTCCTTTTCATCCTGCTGCACAAGTTTCATTAAACAATGGAGACTCTGTTCAGGATTATGTTAATAAAATGAGCACTTTTGCTCCTGGAAATGTTATTATTGCGCACTCTTCATTAGAATCTTCTATTAGTGGAGGAACTTATTATAAAACCAAAGAGATTCAAGTTGCACAAGCTGGAACAGTTAATGTTAGTTTTAGTTTAGTTGAATGCGGAAGCTATGATTCATATGGAAGAATTTATTTAAATGGAGTTGCAAACGGAACTCAACATAAAGGAACTAGTTCTTCCTACAGGACTTTTTATGAAAATATTAATGTTAATACTGGAGATAAAGTCCAGTTATATGTAAGATGTGAAGGAGGTTTTGGAACAGGCAAGGTAAAGGACTTTAAAATAGGGGTTTCAAATTCTATTCCAACTGCTGTTGTAACTCATGAACTTGCAGTAGATAAGCCGTTCTTGTATGGATAATTAAAAATCTATTAATGAAATAAAAATCTGAATATAATTGCTCAACTATCCTTTATCTTAACAAATAAAAACTAATTTATTTGCACTATCTCCTATCTAAGAATTTTAACTCTGTTCAACTTCTTTTTCAACAACTTCTTTTGGTTCTTTGTCTGGATTAGCTAACTCTGCTTTTTGCTCTGCTTGCTTTGGACTTTCAACTACTGATTCTGCCTGGACTTCTGCAGGAGGAGCCTCTGATTTGTTTTGCTCTGGGAAAACTGCGTTCAGAGATTTTGAACCTTCTTTTACAACTTTCATATTAATCTGAGAAATTGCATCTGATATTACTTTTCCTCTTATTGTTTTTCTTAATTTAAGGCCTTTAGTAGGACGTTTTATTTTTTTCTTGTTTCCTTTAGGACGCCTGTGCATTGCTGTTCCTAAACCAAGAAGAACTCTTTTTAATCCAATTCCTTCAACTATTTCAAGAGCTGGCAATCCTGCAATATCACTTGCTCCTGTTATTTGCAATTCATAACCAGACAAATCAGGCAGGATTTCTTCTCCTTTAACAATATCCCCTATTTTTTGCTGTTTCAAGCCAATAGCTTCTGCTTCTAACTTAAAGGTTTTTCCTTGTTTTGTTGATATATTAAACTTAAACATATTTATTTATGAGAAAATCGCTTTATAAAACTTATCTTAGATGTTTTATAGTTAAAATATCTTTGACTTTTGTCTATAAAGTTTCTGTGTTAAGAAAATATTTATATACTATAATAAAAATATTTTTTAATGGGAATTAAAGGAAGAGTTAAGGAATGGTATTATCATATTACTGGAAGAGATAAATTTGAATTAAGGGATGTTGGAGAGGCGTTTAGTGAATGGAAAAAGAGAACAAATGATTTAATGGTTTATGCACGGGATGCTAACACAAGCAGAGAGGGTAATCCTTTATTCAATGCATATGCTTCTAAAGTAATAGAAGAGTATCAAAGGATTATCTGCAAAATGCCTCCTCAGGATGTAAGAAAACTCAATAGATTGATTAAAAACTGCGGGATAGAGATTCTTGTAGGCAGTGAGTGTGTAAATCTTGAAACTAATTGATATTTCTTGATTATTACAAGACAATAATTCTTATAAAATCCTGAATTAATTTTTAGTTATGATTAAGTGGAGTGCTACAAGGATTAATGTTGCTAATTATTGCAGAATGAGGTATTATCTTAATTATGTTGATTCAGACAAGCCAAAGCCATTGAGATTATCTGCTTATGTTAGAGGCTCTTTATTGCATGCTCTAATAGATAATTTCTGGGATAAATTAGGAACACCTGATGAGGTTGCAAAGAAGAGTTCTGGAAAAAAATACCATGATGCTGAGAGTTTTTCAAACTACTCTCAAGGGAAATGGAAAAGAATAATCATAGCAGACAAGAAACTAAGAGAAGAGTATGCAACAAAAGAACTAGAGCAGGAAGCTGAAAGAAATGAAGGGAGATTAATTAATTGGAAGTTTGATGGAGAAGCATGGCAGGTAAATGGAACTCTTCCAAGAATATGCGTGCCTTTGTTTGATTATCTTATGAAGGAAGGAAAACCAGAGTTTAGTGAATTGCCTTTTGATTTTGTTCTTGGAAACAGGAGATTTACAGGAAGAATGGATGATATTAGAAAAAGAGATGGAAAAGTTGTGATTAGAGACTACAAGTCAGGAAATCCATGGGTTGGTGACATGAAATCTTTTTTTGACCCTCAACTAACAATGTATAATGTTGGATTGTGTTCCTTATGCAAACATTATCCTGAAATTGCAGAGAGATTAGGACTAGAAAAACAAGTTGTTGAGACATTCATGGGGCATCCTAATTTTATTCATCCTGATTTTGTTGTTGAATTTTTCATGATTGATGCTCTTGGAATTGATGCAAATAACCCAAAGATAAAAACAATGCCAAATGTTGTTGTTGCGTCTGACAGGAAAAATGAGCATTTTGAAGAAGTTTTAAAGATGATTATAGGAACAGAAGAAGCTGTCACAGCAGGGAATATTTATCCTGAAAGAGGAAGAAAATGTGATTCATGTGATTTAAAATATGCATGTGCCAAGAAATTGGAGCTTGTTGGAACAGATGCAATGATAGACAAAGCAGGACAGGAATTTTTTAACTTTGCAATGCCTGCTTTTTTAAGAAAAGAGCCAACACCAGAGTTCAAAGCCACTCAAAGAAAACTTAGATTGAGAAGCAATTAATAACAAAGTCCATAATATCTTAGTATTGCTTTATCTAATTTAGGAGGAAAATTATCCACCATTTCTTCAATGGTTTTATAACAAGAATTATCAGCACAAGAGCAAGTAATTTTAAGGACATCAATAATTTGTTTTAATTGTGATTCTGGAATATCTTTAAGATGCATTCTTTCTGTTATTGCGTATTCTGTGACAAAAACTCTTTCTTCACATGGGCTCAAAGTTATGCTCATATTACATTCCCCATTCACTTTTTTCTTTTCGTTTTATTTCTGCAATTTCCTGCAGAGTTTTTACCTCGCCTTGACTTAGCAAATCCTTGTTTTTCTTAAATGTCCTGAACTGAGATTCAGAGATATCAGAATATAAGTATTTTAATGGCTTGATTTGCCTTTCATAGTTTGCTCCTGGAACAGAGATAGCAACTTCCATGCCTTCTGTTGCTTCTGGAACAGATGCTTTTTCATGCTGGATGTTTTTTATTCTTCCTACTTTTTCTCCACTCTCGTCTATAAAATGCAGGTCTTGAATTGCTTTTCCTGCACTAACTCTCACACCAAATATTGCAGGACTTGTGTTTCTAAATACATACTGGTGAAGTATCTCAAGCTTGCATAGTGTTGCTAATTCCATTAGCCTTCTTTTTTCAATTTCTTTTGTTTTTTCCTGCCTGAATTTCACAAGATTTTCAATTAATTTATAGATAACTTCATCTGTGATGATTTTTATATTGCCTTTAATTTCTTTTGCTTCTTCGTCTATTTCAGTATTAAAACCAATAATCAAGGCATCAAGCTCATTTATTTCCAGATTGGCTTTTGCAGAAATAATATCTGTCTTGCTTATCTTTCCTATTCCTGCTTTTACAACTGGGATATGATTTTCTTTTAACAATACTAAAAGAGCTTCAAGGCTTCCTAAAGAATCTGCCTTTGCGATTATTCCATTGCTTTGGGTTTTTATGTTTTCAGATATTTCTTTTTTGAATTTTTCTTTTATTTCAGGCAGATTATCCCTGAATATTTCAAAAGGCATTCCAGGAAGAATGTTTGCTTTTTCTATTAACTGCATTCTTAGTCCAGTAGAAGCCTGAACTTTTTCTTTTGGCTTGAATTTTGGGCATAGTGGCTCTATTTCTTCAAGAATCCTTATTTTAGTTATTATTGGCTTGTCTGGATTTTCAAAATTAGCAACTGCAATTGTGTCTTTTTTGGATAATTCTCCATCATAAAGTATTGCCTCGCTGAAATTTATTGCTTTTTCTGTTTTTACCTCAAGCATTACTCCTTTTGCATCTTTTCCAATTTCCAATTTATTGCTTAGATATTTTTGGCTTATTCCGCAGAGCATCATTATTAGTTCCTGGACTCCTTCTTTAGTTCTTGCAGAAACAGGAACCAATGCAATCTTCTTTGTGAAATCCTGTATATTATAATATAAATCAGCGTCAAAGCCATAGCTGTTTAGTGAACCTATTAGGGTCATGTATCTTTCCTGAAATAACTGAAGAACAGGCTCTCTTTGGGATTCAATGCTTTCCTTGATTCCCTTGTCCTTGTTTGCGTGCCAGCCAGAAATATTATCTATTTTGTTCATTGCAATCAAGAAAGGAGTCTTGTTCATTTTTAGGATTTGAATGACTTCTGATGTCTGGGGTTTTATTCCTTCATTAATGTCAATTACAAGAACAGCCAAGTCTGCTAATGCTCCTCCTCTTTTTCTAAGATTAGTAAATGCTGCGTGTCCTGGAGTGTCAATAAGGAGAAATCCTGGGATATTTAGCTTGATTCCTGATTTTTCTATTAGTGGACAGGCTGATTTTAACTTGTCTATTGGGTATTTTGTGAATGAAATCTTTTGGGTTATTCCTCCTGCTTCTGCTTCCTGAACACAGCTCTGCCTAAGACAATCAAGAATAGATGTTTTTCCATGGTCTACATGCCCGCAGACAGTCACAATAGGTTGACGAATATTTGCCATAGTTAAGAATGATTAAAGTAGGTTAAAAAGATTTCTAAAGAATTTATAAATCTTTAAATCAATATATCTCTATGAAAAACAATAGATTATTTATCTTTTTGGAATTTTTAATTGGAGGGATAATTCTTGGAATAATAGAAGATATTATTTTAATTAAGTTTATTACAAATGAACCAATAACTCTTTTTATCTTGCTGATTATATTCTTAGTTACTCTTCCATTTGCTTTTTTAGGAGAGTATGTGGTGGATAGAATTGATTTTTTGAAATTATTTAATTTAAATAAGAAATACAAGAATCTTGAGGTTTTTTTAGAGTTCTTGATATTTGGGGTTGTTTTAGGAGTTGCTGAGGATTTGATTGCTTTTTCTCTTGCAATAGGAGATGCAATAACTCTTAAAATTGTTTTAACTGCGTTTATAATTGCCGTTCCTTTTGCATTTGTTGGAGAGTATCTATTGGATAGAATAAGCCTGCAGAAAACATTCAGTCTTAAAAGATTAACTTGGAAGAATAATCATAAGAAGCATAATTGAAATCTAAGAGAATATTTTATTAAAATAAAAAAAGTAGGAGGCAGTAACCGAAGTTTCTGGCCTCCAGTGCCTAACCGAAGTTAAGCGTGAGATGAGAACCGAAGTTCTATCTCTGATTAAGCCGAAGCTTAACCAATTTTCATAAGAATCAAGGGTTTTTAATAATTTCTTACTATGTTTTAATTAATACAATACCCTGCTTCAAAAGATTTATATAGAATATTTAATTTCATGAAATATTATGGATGAAGAAACCCCAGATGAAACAAACAATGCAGAAAATGAGACATACAATGAGCAGGCTCCTTCATCAACAGCAGAAGAAGTTCCTGAACAAGGAAGCAGGGCTTGGATTTGGATTACACTTGTTTTAGTGGTTTTAATTGCAATAGGAATTGGAATTTACTTATTTGCAGATTATGGGAAGATTCTTGGCAATGAAGAAGAGGCAGGAGAAGAGGAGATAATTTCTCAGACAGATATCCTAGAAACTTCTGAGTTTCCAGAAACAATTAGTGATTATGTTTTAGAGTCAGCAGAAGCAGGGCAAGAGGAATGCACTAATTATGAACCTGGGATGACTGATGTTGAAGGAAATGAAATTAATGTTAGTGGAGAGGTGTGCTCTAGCGGAACTTTTTTAACATATTTTAATAATTTAAATAAAAAAACTATCTTTGTGACACTTGGAAATTTTAGCAAAGGCAAGGATACTTTTCAGGAAGTTACCAGAGCAATGTTTCCTGAACTTTCTCCTGTTCCTGGAACCAGTGTTTATAGTCTAGAAATCCATGAACTTTTATGGTTTACCAGCCAAGGAAGTGAATATGAGCAGGTATTTATCCTTGAGTCTGACAGAACAAGCAATGAAGACGGCTCTGTTTCTTATGATTATAGTGATTCAGCTGATATTAATAATCCAGTAACTCAGCATTTCTTAAATGAATATCCTGCTGTTAGCTGGTAAAATGGATAATTATAAAAAGAAGGATGTTTTTTAGAATATATGAAAAAAGTAATTGCTACATTAATTCTTTTGATTAGTCTGGGAGTTTTAGTCTGTGCAAATACAATGACTGGTGGGAATGATGCTCCTTATAGTGTGGAAGTAAGTGTTGTAAAAGGATGGAATATTATTGCAGGAATTATGCCTAATGAAGCAATAACAAGTGACAGTGAAATTCAAGCATCAGATATCAAAGCAGTGTGGTATTATGCTCCAAATCTTAGAAGATATGTTCAGATTCATCCAGAGGTGGATATGTCTGCTAATATTGATGATGATGTTGCATTAACAAGTGCTATGTGGGTTTATTCTAATAAAGACGGGATATTAAAATATTCCACTTTAGAGGATTACATGCCATTGTCTATGCGGCAGCTTAGTGCAGGATGGAATTTTGTAACTATAACTCCTGACATGAGTGGAAGTAGTTTTGAGGACATTACAAGAGATTGTGATATTGAAAAAGTATATCATTTTGAGCAGATTGTTCAGGAGTGGTCTAGTAATTTAGTTAATGATAATTTTATGAATGAGCATTTGACTTCAGATTCTATAGGATTAGGATTAATTGTTAAGGTTACAAATGATTGCACTCTTGGAGAGTCAAGTGGAATTTCTCCTCCACCTTTGCCTGGAAATGGGAATAATACTGGATTAAGAAAAACTATTGAAGATTATTATTATGAGGAACTTGCATATGAAGAGTGTGACTTAAATAATGCTGATGATTATAATTCACAAACAGATTGTGATGCTGCCTCAAGATGCGTGGCTCAAAAATATGCTAGCTTAGTTCCAGAAAGTGATTTGCAAGAAGTTGCAGACTTAATGGAAGAACAAGGAGGAGAAAGTGGGGCCCTGGCTTATGAAGAAACAAATACTGCCATTAGGAATCAGTTTAACAACGCTATTCCGCCTTGTTTAATTGGAAGACATATTAATTATTAAAATGGATGAACAAACAACAGAAATGCAAGAAAAAAAGAGCAGTTTATGGATTTGGATATTAGTTATTGCAGTCTTAATTGCTGCTGGAATAGGAATTTACTTGTGGATTTCAGGCGGGGATGTTAGTTCTTTGATTCCTGGAAGTTCAGTCCCTCAGCCACCTGCTTTGCCTAATTAAGGAGCATTGGCAACTGGAATTGCTTATCATGTTGTGAAGTTTGTGCAAACTTTGTAGAAGTAACAATATAAAGTTTTAAATATCCCATTTCTTATGAAAAAGCATGGAAATAACACAAGATGTAACAAGAGGAAAACTTCATTCAGCTTATGCTGTCGGAGCTTTTGATAAAGCAAAAGAAGCTCTGGAAAGCAATGGCTATAGAGTTATATCTCTTGAAGAGCAGGCAGGATTAAGAGTTCAAGAAGGTTCAGATTCAAGCGTTTCAAGAAGGGGAAACTGGACAAGAGAGGCATTTATTTATGATTCAGATAGAGGAATTTTTTTATCAAAGAAATCTCCAATAATGGCAAATGCAAAACAAGCAACAGATTGTCACAGAAGTAGAAAGGATTTTTATTTAACTGATGAACAAGTAGAAGAATCACTTGCAGACTCTGTAAAGAGAACAAACACTGAAATTCCAACAAGGAGATTTGCAGATGAAGCACTAACAAACTTTGCCTTTGGCAAGAATGCAAAAGAATACGGCGAATTCCTTAAAGAAAATGGAATTGACAATATTCAATTTTATTTAGCAAATTCTGGAAACACGCCATTTGCAAGACAAGCGTGGCTTTGCGGGGTTGGCGAAGGCGACAGGTCTGGTATTGGTGGCAACTGGGACCTCGAACTTGACGATAATGAGGCTCGTGGGGTACGTGCGAGCGACGAAGTCGCGAAGCCAAGTGGAAAAGAATCAAGAGTAGAAGCATATACTTCTAAAGATATTCAGAGAGCTTTGGAAACTCTGAAACTTACAGGTTTGGAATCTCAAATTCTTGAAGCTCTAAAGAAATAGAATTAAAAACCAGTTCTTTTGATTACAATAGTTTCTCAATGATGTTTGAAATGTTATTTTAATAAATCAGTTAAGCTATCAATTAATTTAAAAACTCAGATTATATCGAATTTCTATGCAAAGAACAATACAGGAATTAAATGAAACCTATGACTTGGAATTAGACAAAGTAATTGCAAATATAAAGAAAAACAATGCCAAGCTGGTTTTATTGCAGTTTCCAGATGGTTTAAAGCCATATGCTACTGCTGTTGTTGATTACCTTGTAGAAAATACTAAAGGCAAGGTTGAGTTTATTATTTGGATGGATTCGTGCTTTGGAGCGTGTGATACTCCTGTATTAAATAAAGAGATTGAGAAAGAAATTGACTTGATGATTCAGTTTGGGCACAATGAATTGATGCCGAGTTATTAGATAATTTTTTAAATATTACTAAAAAAGATTAATTATCAGCAAACTAAATTAATTAATATTGAATCTTTATTCAAAAATAATTGCTTCTGTCTTATTCCTGCCTGATTAAACATTCTTTTGGATGCTTTTACAGAATCGCTGTCAATATACTTATCACTAAGATAAACAACTTCTTTTATTCCTGACTGAATTATTGCTTTAGCGCATTCATTGCATGGAAACATTCCAACATAAATAGTGCAGCCATTTAAATCTCTAGTGCTATTAAGAATTGCGTTTAATTCAGCGTGGCAAACATAAGGATATTTTGTATCTAAGAAATTTCCTTCCCTCTGCCATGGAAGATTGTCATCAGAACATCCAATCGGAAAACCATTATAACCTGTTCCTATGATTTTCTTTTCAGAATTAACAATGCATGCTCCAACTTGTGTATTTGGATCTTTGCTTCTTTGAGCAGATAAAAATGCAACTCCCATAAAATACTCGTCCCAAGACAGATAATTACCTCTTTTCCTTATTTTATTATTAGAGATGACCTTCATTAAAAAATATTCAATTTTAGTCTTTAATTCTTCAAGAGTTCCTTCATTTATTATCCTATAATCTGCCATTTCAATGCATTTTGATGTTTGCTGTCCAGTGTTTGACTCTCCAATTCCAGAATCTCTTTTTTCCATTGCAATAAATTCTTCCCAAGTTTTAGGGTCGCTATGTCTTGCTCTTTTTATTAATCTTTCAAATCGTTGTTTTTCTGGAGCATCAACAGCAACAATTTTTGCATTTTGTTTTTTTAATGCTTCAATTTCACCAGGATTTCTTATGCCATCAATAACTAAATTTTTACTATCCTTTAACTTTTCAAGAGTTCTTTTAACAAGAATATCACAACCAAATTTTTCTCTTAATTCATTTCCAATATTTTGTAAATCTTTTATAGTATAATTTTCAATGCCTCTTAAAATGGCTTCTTCTCTAACCCTATCTGAGGTTGATGAATAAACAAACCCTTCTTCCCTAAGTATTTCAGCAAGAATCCCCTTTCCAGAAGCTTTAGTTCCTGTTAGTCCAATAATCATGAAAAATAAAGATTAAAGTGTTTTTTAAAGATTTAGATAAAAAAATATATTTTTTATAGCACAATTCGAGAATCTGTTTCAATTGACCTGAAAGTCTCTATTGCTCTTGTGTAAGCTGTTGCATAATCGCTTGGCTGGGCTGAATCTCTGTTCTTTGAAGCTTTAGGCAGTTTATCAAGTGCATAAACTCCTCTTGCAACTCTCTCAAGTATTTGCTTGTCTATAAGATTAAAAAAATTATCCACAATTTTTGGTATTGAGCAATGCATTTTCATTTTAGTTTTCTCTTTTAAGATATTGTTCATAAGAGAATGAATCATTTAATTCTGGCATTGGAACATGAAGGAATTTTACTCCTGCTTTTCTTGCTGATTCCCCGTCAATTCCAGGGATATCTCCCACCATCAATGTTTTTTCTGGAGCAACTCCTCTTTCTCTGCATATTCTGGAAATATCTTTTGTGATGTCATCCACCATGTGGGTTCTTCCATAAATTGCATTAATATGATTTCTAATCCCTAGTCTTTCAATAGTCTCTTGTATATGCTCTTCTTCAGCATCAGAACTAATAACTACTGGCACTCCATTATCCTGGTGATACTGGATAAAATCTCTTACTCCAGGCCTTAGTTTAAATGGATGTCTAACTGAACCAGAGCAATCTACAATTGTATTTACAAAGTCCATAACCAATAGGTGGAGTCCTTCTGAAGGCAATTCATACACCTGATTTGTTAATTTTTCCATAGAAAGCCTATAAGAAAGGGGTTTATAAATCTTTAGTTTTTGTATTACTTATGAGTGACAACAATTACAACCATCCTAAAAGAAGGAACAATCCAACTAAGAATAATAATACTCCAGCAATTAAATGCAGTCTTCTGATGTTTCTTTCTTTCCATCCAGAGACATCCTGAACTTTGGAGAATCCCCAAAAGACTAATCCAACAATTGCTGCCATTGGAAGAACAAACAAGAAATTATAATATAATAACCATGGAAGAGCTTTTAAAAAACCAAGTTCAGCTAATAAACCAGAAGCAATAATATACGGGCCGATTGTGCAAGGCAATAAAAAGACAGTGACTAAGAATCCTATGAAAAAAGCTCCTAATGGAGAAGTAATTTTATTTGCTGTTAATTTTGCATAAGGACGCATTTGCATTGGCATCTCAGTTGCAACTCCTCCTGGCTGATATGAAAAATAATCCTTGACATTTAATGCTCCGAGAATCATGGCAAAGATTGCCAAACCCTTGTAAACAAATCCAGAGTTTTCTCTCATAAACTGAGCAAAAGCAGTAAAGAAGTTAATAATCACTGCCCCATAAAATAAATATCCAATATAAACAGCTGCAATAAAAGCCAAGCCAGAGTATAAAACTTTTCTTTTTTTATCTGGATTATGAATTAATATAGAAACCAAAACCATTGTAAGAACTGCAATTGCGCATGGATTTACTGAATCTGCCAGTGCCA
>JBFYLU010000074.1:0-4300 GCA_041305285.1 Nanobdellota archaeon | reverse complement strand
TTGCAATCAAGACAGTTCTCTGAAATCCGCTTGTATTGCTTCCATCAATCACTGTCTTTCTCATAATCTGAGTAATAGGAATAATTGTTGCATTCAGCAAAACAGCAACTTGCAATGCAATTTTCAATGCCTCTTGGTTTATTTGATGAGGGGGCTCTTCATCTAATTCAACTAAGCAAGTAGTGTCATATGCTTGATAAATAAACTCCTTGTCTAAACCTGCCTGGTATTCTGCAGCAACATCAACAGCTCCTTTTTCTCCTGCAACAGCATGCAGTTTCCTTTTAATAATATACTCTGGTTCATCCTGCCTTAAAACAGAAGGGCAGTTGCAAAATAATTTAGGAGTATCTAATTGCTGATGAATTTCCAATCCAGATTTCATACCAAGTTTGGCATAATCTAATTCATTTAAATCACTCATAAACTAAAGAATAAGAAAGGGTTATTAAAATTATTGATGAAGTTTATTTTAATTCTACTCCCATTTTCTCTAACAAAGCTTTAGCAGATTCTTCATCCATGTACCTGGTCTGCCAATCTTTTGCTGCTTCTTCAAAATATCTCCTGTTTAATCCAGCATGCATTGAAAGATGTTTTATATCATGAGCATCATGATACATTCTTATTAAAGCGTCCTCTCTTTCTTGTACACCATCTGAATTAGGTTTATACTCTTTTCTAAATAATCTTATTGTTCTAGCCATATTTTCAGTTTTCATTTTTGCAGGAATTACAAGATCATATACTTTTGAAAAAGTGAATAATCTGCTTAATTTATGTAATATCAAATCTTCTGGACTCATAACTGAAAAAGACATTCCTTCTTTGGTAACCACTCTTTGATTTGCAACTTCTCTTTCAAGACTTTTTTTATTTTTCTCAAAATTACCCTTATTTCTTCTCTGATGCTGTACTAAAAGCGAATCAGATTGGGATGTAGATTGAACAGAAATATCATAGGTTTTATCCCCCTTATGGACGTTTAAATCATATCCACCTAATTTCAAATCAGAAAGCATTGGCTCCATAAGAGTTCTAAATTCCTCAGTTGTTCCACCCCATAAAAGAGCAAAATCCAAATCAATTGTAGGCCTTTGTTCTTCAACAGGAATATATGCTCCAACAGCCATCCCGCCTCCAACATGTCCATCAATTTGTCTTGCCTGTTTCATTAAATTAAGTGCCTTAATAGTATCAACTACAATAGAGTCACCAATAATATGTGGTGTAGGTTTGAATTCTTTTTCCATCTTGAAAATGCAAGCCATTTCTCATTTTTAAACCTTTCCTTTTGTAACCCCTAATTAGTTACAACTAATAATCCTTAAGATTTATAATATGAAACAGTTTATTCTATATATGGCAAAAAAAGAGGAGAAAAAAGGGAATAATAATCTGCAAAATCATCTTACCTTAGGCCAAAGAGCAGCTGACTGGATAACCAAATGGGCAGGAAGCTGGTATTTTATAATACTCTTTTTTGTATTTCTGGTAATTTGGATGAGCATTAATGCAGTCTGGGTTATCTTTGGAAGAATCTGGGACCCTTATCCTTTTATCTTGCTTAATTTAGTATTATCTTGCTTGGCAGCAGTGCAAGCCCCAGTAATTCTTATGTCCCAAAACAGAGCAGCAGAAAGAGATAGAAGAAGAGCAGAGTATGATTATGCAGTGAATAGAAAATCTGAAAGAAAAATAGAGTTAATTAAAAAACAATTGGACAAGATTGAAAGGAAACTATGAGAAGAGCAGGATTATTCATCAGAAAAAGGCATAAAGAAATTTGCAAATGCAAAACAACATTATTTTCAAGAACAATAGACAAAGTAGTCTTATTAGCTGCTTTTCTCATGCCATTGATTGAACTGCCTCAGCTCCTTGAAATTTACTTAAACAAATCAGCACAAAATGTTTCTTTGTTCACCTGGAGTTTTTTTGTAATTTTTGGAGTTCCATGGCTTATCTATGGAATAATTCACAGGCAAAAGCCAATAATAGTTTTATATTCTATGTGGGTTACAGTAGATTTTATAATTGTTTTAGGAATAATCCTTTATGGATAATTAGTTTTCTAATCTCTTATTCAATTCATGAGAAATATTCTCAAGCATTTTTTCCTTGACTATTTTTTTGTCCTTTGCCCATTCTTCATGCCCTAAAACCCACCCAAGCTTGACATAAGCAGTTTCAGAAAGCATGTCTTCCAGATAAATAACTCCTGTATCCATAAGCTCTCTTCCAGTTGAATAAACCAAAGGGTCAAGTCTTCCATAAACAGTTTGAGCTGTTGCGCAGACTATAACTCCCTTGTCAATAATTTCTTTTATTTTTTTAGTCCATCCAATTTTTGATTCACTTGTTGTTGCAATCTGCCCTAACCCAAGCATTTCAATAACAATTCCCTTGTATTTATTTTTGAGATAATAATCCAAAATATCTGGAGTTTGCCCAGGATAAAACTTAATCAAAGCCACCTTATCTTCAAACTTGGCATCTGCTTTGCATTTTCCAGTATGCCTTAAATTATAATCACTAATCTTTACAAATTTGTCTGGATAAACTTCAGCAAATGCTTTGGAATTAACAACCTTGAATGCATCTCTTCTGGAAGAATGTAACTTCCTAACTTTTGTTCCAGGCATTGCATAACAAAAATCATCATTTGTTGAGCCATGTCCAATTAAAACAACTTCAGCCATGTCAGACAAGACAGCATTTGCAGAACACTGCAAATTCAAGTCTGCATCACTTGAAGCCCTGTCTATGCTTCTCTGCGAATAAGTCAAAGCAACTGGCTTGTTTAAATTTCTAAGGAAAAAACTTAATGCAGACGCAGTATAATGAAGAGTATCTGTTCCATGAGTTACAATAACTCCTTTGATATTTGAGTCATTTAATAATTTCTCAGCAATTCTTGCAATCTTTTTCCAGTCATCAGGATTCATATTCTCACTTCCTTTCATAAATGGAACTTCAACTTTAATCACATTGACTCTGTCAAAAAGCTTAGGATAAAACTTAAACAAATTTTCAGGTGAATCAAGCCATGAAACCCCTCCTGTCTTGGCATCATATCTTGAAGCAATTGTTCCTCCAGTGATAATCATTGCAATGTTTGGCTTTCCCTGCTTTTGTTCAACTTCAACTTTCTCTGTTTTTTTCTCTGCTTCTTTTAGCTTCCTTATCTCAAGTATGTCTTTTTTCTTAAATCCAATATTATACCCAGAATCCAGCTTAAGCAAAACAACTCCTGTCTCTGATTCAGGAGCCTCTAAGAGAATTCCTTCATAAATTACCTTGGTTAAGTGTATTTCAACATAATCTCCTGCCTGTGCATTATTTTTCATAAAACACTAAACATAAACTCATATAAAAATCTAACTAACCTAAAACCTAGTCATGGTGTAAGTTGCAGAAACAGAGGCACTTACTGACAAATCCTTAGGAGAGACACTAACAGAAGCTTTTTCAGCTTCTGAATTTCCTACAGCCATCTCATCTCTTGAAAAATAAGGATATGGATAATAATTAAAGTCCTGGGATTGCACTGAAACAAGTCCTCCAATTCTCCTTCCCAAACCCTCTGCAAGAGCATCTGCTTTTACTTTAGCATCTTTGCCTGCTTCTTTTAATGCAACAGCCTTGTATTCATTTTGTTTTGAAGAAGACAATTCAAAATTAATCCCTGAAACCAATGCTCCTGAATTAGTTGCTGCTCTTATTATAGAACTTGTCTTGTCAAAATCTTTTATTTTAATAATCATCTGCTGTGATGCAACATATCCGTTAGTTTTTCCAGTCTGCCAATCATAATCTGGATAAGTATTATAATTTAATAATTCAATATCCTCCTCAGGAATTTCTAATTTCTCTAATTCTAAAAAAAACTTGTCAGAAACTTCCAAAGACGTTTCCTGGGCTTTTCCAATGTCTGCATCTCTTCCTTCTGCAGTAACATAAACAGATATTAAATCAGGATTTGCAGTTATCTCTGAATATCCAGTAGTCATTACTTCTGGCCCTGAAACATAAACAAAATAGCCAACAACTAACACTGCCAAAAAAATCAAAGAGATAATGATTCCCTTTTTTAAATTCTTATTCATGTCTTATAATAATCAGCAAGGTATAAAAAACTATCTTTAAGGAGGTGATAATTTAATAAACACTTATTTCTTTTATCAGTTATGGCAAAAATAGGGCTTGAAATTCACGGTTACATTAATACAAAAGAGAAATTATTTTGTTCTTGCAAAGCAGAGCACGGAAGCAAGTTTGCAAAGCCAAACACAAATAT
>JBFYLU010000073.1:0-6516 GCA_041305285.1 Nanobdellota archaeon | reverse complement strand
TATCAAAAATTACCTATATAAAAATCTTTAGAATTAGGAAAATTACTTCTTGATATAAGCATATGCACTCTTTGCAGCAATGCTTCCCTGTCCAGAAGCTACAACCACTTGCTTGAGTTTTTGGCTGGTAATATCTCCTGCTGCAAAAACCCCGCCTACAGAAGTTTTCATGTCTTCATCTACAAGAATATAACCTTCTTTATCCAGCTTTAAATCCAGCTCTTTTGCAAATTTATTCAATGGAACAGAGCCTATTTCTACAAAAATGCCATCAAGTTCAATTGTTCTTTTTTTGTCTTTTTCTTCAACCTCAATTCCATTTACTTTTTCTTTTCCAACTATCTTCTTTGGAATTGCATTGTAAACCATTTCAACATTAGATTTTTTCTTTAATCTTTCATAATTAATATCTTCGCATCTAAGTTTTTGCCCTCTGTAAATAATATACACTTTCTTGCATAAATCAGATAATGCAAGAGCAGAAACAGCAGCACAATCACTCCCTCCAACAACTCCAACAACTTTTCCTTTAAAGAAAAATGCATCGCATGTCACGCAATAACTGACTCCCTTGCCTGTCAATTCCTCTTCTCCAGGAACTCCAAGCTTTCTTCTTTCTGTTCCAGTTGCTATTATAATTGATTTGGCTTCAAAAACATCTTTTTTAGTTTTAACAACAAAAGAATCATTTTTTCTCTCTATTCTTTCAACATCACTCATGATAACTTTCACTTCTTCATATTCTTTTAACTGCTCATAAAATTTTTTCATTAATTCATTTCCCTTTCCATTGAATCCAGGCCAGTTTTCAAGAAGAAGAATTGAATTTGTTGTGCCTCCAATGTCTTTGCTAATTATCCCTGTATTTAACCCGCTTCTTGCAGAATAAATCCCCGCAGTCATGCCAGCAGGCCCAGCACCGATGATTATCACGTCAAATTTTTTCATTTTATTTTAAGTAAGATTTATAATGTGCATTGGTTTTTATATCTTATGAAAAAACAGGTGGCTGAAATCATCAGAAAAGCATTGAAAAACATGGATGTTAGCCTTAAGCTTGAAGATATTGAAGCTAAACTGGGCACCCCGCCTTCTGTGGACATGGGAGATTATTCTTTTCCAGTATTTTTTTTAAGGGATGAAACAAAGATGCTTCCTGATGAGCTTGCTATAAAGCTAAGGACAGAAATTGGAAATATTTCTGAAACAGATTTTGATGATGTCCAGACTGTTGGAGGTTATGTCAATTTCTTTTTGGATAGGAAAAATATGGCAAGGAAAGTTGTTTGGGAGGCGATTACTCAAAAAGATAAATTTGGAAAAAGCAAGATTGGAGCAAAAAAGAAAATTATTATTGAATGCTCCTCTCCGAACATAGCAAAATCTTTTGGCATAGGGCATTTGCGTTCCACAATAATAGGAAATTCCATTTCAAACATTGCAGAGTTTTTAGGCTACAAGCCAGTTAAAATAAATTACCTTGGAGACTGGGGGACCCAATTTGGAAAATTAATCTTTGCTTTTGATAAATGGGGAGATGAGGATAAATTAATGAAAAATCCTATTGAACATCTGATGAAGCTCTATGTAAAAGTCAATAAGTCCAAGAAATATGAAGAGCCATCAAGAAAAGCATTTCAAAAATTAGAACAAAGAGACAGAAAATCTTTGATGCTATGGAAGCTTTTCAGACAGATGAGCATACAGGAATTCAAAAAAGTTTACAAGCAGCTTGGGATTGAATTTGATGTTTATTCTGGAGAATCTGAATCTGTAAAATATACCAAAAGAGTAATGGATGAATTAAAGGAAAAAAATCTTTTGAAAAAAAGTCAAGGAGCCTGGATTGTTGATTTGAATCAATACAATCTCGGGGTTGTTCTTATCCAAAAAACAGACGAAACAACTCTGTATGCAACAAGGGACTTGGCAGCAGCAATAACAAGGTTTGAAAAATACAAGTTTGAAAAAATGATTTACGAGGTTGGGCAAGAACAAAAATTTTATTTTCAGCAGTTATTCAAGGTTTTGGAGTTAATGGGTTATTCATGGGCAGCTAACTGTATACATGTTGACCATGGATTATATCTTGATAAAAATGGAAAAAAGTTTTCAACAAGAAAGGGAAAAACTGTTTTAATGCAGGAAATTTTTGACACAACAACTGATTTGACAAAAAAGGAAATAAAGAAAAGATTCCCAGGACTATCAAAGGATGAGCTTGAAAAAAGAGCAAGAAAAATTGCAATTGCCGCAATTTTTTACGGAGATTTAAAGAACAATAGAACCAATAACATGGTTTTTGATTTAAAGAAATTCACTTCTTTTGACGGGAATACTGGCCCATATATTCAATACACCTATGCAAGGGCAGGCTCTATTGTGCGAAAAGCAAAAGACCAAATAAAATTTCAAATAATTGATTTGAATCAGCAGGAACTGGAGTTAGTTAAGAAGTTATCCCAGTTTCAGGAAGTGGTTATTGATGCATTTGAGCATCTTAACCCATCAACCATTGCAAATTATTGCTACTCTCTCTGCCAAAAATTCAATGAATTTTATGAATCTTCTTGGGTGATTGACTCCGGAGAAAATGAGCCGTTTAGATTGGCATTGGTTGAATCCTTCAGACAGATACTTAAGAATGGAATGTCTCTTCTTGGAATTGAAATGCTCGAACAAATGTAAATTTCAATAAATTTATATACACTATTCTTTTAATTATATTATAAAAGGAGGTTTTAATATGGTTCAGGAAAAAAAGATGAATGAGGAATTCTTTGCTAAATTGCACAAAGAAATAACTACAACTGGGGAATTAATTAGGGCAAGACAAGAAGAAAAACAAGGGATCTTGGATGATTTCACAGCTGAGTCTAAAAGATTTTTCTTTGGTAAAATCTCTGAAAAAGCTTTGGCAGCTTCTGTAAAAAAGACAAACGCAGAACTTCACAGGCTTGATTCAAATATAAGAGTAGCGATTTCAAGAACAAGTTCACTTTGCGATAATGTAAAGAGTTTGGTTCATAAACAAGCTCCAATTGCATTTAGGGCAACTATCTCTGGCATTGCTGGTGGTGTTGATAAAAAAGCAAAGAAAAAGGCAAAGAAAAAGAAAAAGAGATAATTTTTTATTTTTTTCTAATTCTATTATTTTTTATTTTTAAAAAATAGCGCAGAATGCTCACATTCTCTTATTTTTTATTTTTAACAAAACTTATTTAAATATCATTATGCATGTTTATTAAGGTAAAAAGGAGGTTTAAAATGGCAAAAAAACAAGGGGTTTTAAGACCAGCAGTTGCATTTGTTGCATGGCTTACTGGAGTAATAGTATCTTTATCAGTAGGTTTTGCTTTGACTGAAAAACTATTGATTCTACCAGGATGGCTTGGAGGAGCAACAAATTTTGGACTTGGGGTTTCCCAAACTGCAGGTTGGATAGTTGTGTTTACAACTTTGCTTGGAGTAGTACTGGCTTTAGTCAGCAAATTTAAGTAATTTTTATTTTCTTTATATTTTTAAACTGCTTCTTTTTATTATTTTGATGTTAGAAGTTTATTTTGAAAGCTATGGATGCACAGCTAATCAGAACTCCACAGAGATAATGAAGGGCTTGGTGAAGCAAGCTGGATTAAACCTAACCTTGAATTCAGATTTTGCTGATTTGATAATCATCAACTCTTGCATTGTAAAATCCTCAAGTCAGGAAAAAATAAGAAGAAAAGTATTTGATTTTCTTGAAAAAGGAAAAAAAGTAATTCTTGCGGGATGCATGCCGAGGTTAAATCAAAAAAGCTTGAAAAAGGAAAATCTTTATCTTCTTGATACAAGTCATGTGAAGAATATTCTTAATCTTATAAAAGACATTCAAGGAGGGGATTATTCCAGGGATAAATACCTAAAACAAAGAAATGAGGTAAAATTAGAACTCCCTAAGATTCCTGCTGAAAAACTAATGGGCATAACCCAGATTTCAGAAGGATGCCTTGGGAAATGCTCTTATTGCATTGTAAGACTAGCCAAAGGGAAATTATTTTCTTATCCAATTGAAAAAATAATTAATTCAGTAAAAAAAGATATTGAATCTGGATGCAGGGAAATTTGGATTACCAGCCAGGACAACGCAGCCTATGGAAACGAAGATGGAAAATATCTCTTGCCTGAACTATTAACTCAAATACTCAATCTTCCTGGAAATTTTTTTGTCAGATTGGGAATGATGAATCCAGATAATGTTCTAAAAATTCTTCCAGAGCTTGCTGAACTCTACAAGCATCCAAAAATGTTCAAGTTCTTGCATATCCCAATCCAGTCAGGAAGCAGCAGGATTCTCAAGCTCATGAACAGGAAATACAGGATAGAGAGTGTTCTTAAGATAATCAAGGAATTCCAAAAGCAGGTTCCAAATATTACTCTCGCAACAGATATTATTGTTGGCTTTCCAGGAGAAACTGACAAGGATTTTAAGTCTACAATTAATTTAATAAAAAAAATTAAACCAGAAATATTGAACAGAAGCAATTTTTGCGCAAGACCAGGAACTCCTGCTGAAAAATTAAATCCTATTGCTGAAAAAATAATCACAGCAAGAGCAGCTGAATTAATGAATCTTCATCTGCAAATCTGCAATGAAATTCAAAAACAATGGATTGGAAAAGAAGTTAATGTGCTTATTGACAAAAAAGGTTTTGCAAATACCTGGCTTGGAAGAACTGAGAATTACAAGCTTGTGGCAGTTTATTCAAGGGATAATCTTCTTGGCAAAAAAATAACCTTAAACATTAAAAAAGTAACTCCTCATTATCTGATAGGAGGATTAAAATGAAAATTGGAAATTTGAAATTAAAAAACAGGTTTTTTCTAGCTCCAATGGAGGGGATTAATGATGTTATTTTCAGGAGATTGTGCAAGAAAGCAGGAGCAGGATTAACTTACTCTCCTATGATTCATCCCCAATCCCAGCAAAAATTATTCCTGGATGACAAGCCAGCACTTCAATTATTTTCTTGCAATGAAAAAGGCATTAAGAGTTTTATGAAAAAACATGACAAAAAAGTATCTTTATGGGATTTTAATCTTGGATGTCCTGCAAAAACAGCAAAAAAACACAGGTTTGGAAGTTTTCTTGATGATTTGCAGAAAATAGAATCAATTTTAAAGACAATGAGGGATTCAACAAAAAAACCAGTTACAATCAAGATTAGAAAATCAAGAATTGCATTTGATATACTAAAAATAGCAGAAAAATATTGCGATGCTGTCACAATACATCCTAGAACTCAATCCCAAGGATATTCTGGGGAGCCAGATATTCAGTTTGCAGAGCAAATAAAAAGTAAAACAAAACTTCCTGTAATTTATTCAGGGAATGTTAATGAGGCAAATGCCAGGCATTTGTTAAACAAGTTTGATTTTGTAATGATTGGAAGAAAAGCAATAGGAAACCCAGGGATTTTTTCAAGACTCTTGAATAAGAAATCAAGAATAGAATTTAATGATTATCTTGAGATGCTGGATAAATATCCTCTTTATTTCAGGCAGATTAAACTCCAGGCAATGAATTTTACAAAAGGAAAAAAACAAGCCAAACAAATTCGACTTAAGTTATATAAAGCAAAAAACCTTGAGGAAATCAAGGAAGCTTACATGCATTCAAAATGAAAAAAGGTGAAAGAAATATCTGGTTTTTAGGCTCAAGCAGTTTCTTAAATGATTTTGGAAGCGAGATGATTGCATTGATTCTTCCTTTTTTTGTGACTGCTCTTGGTGGAGGAGGACTCGCTATAGGCTCTTTGTCTGGTTTGAGGGAAGGGCTTGCAAGCATATTCAAGTTATTCGGTGGGTGGTATTCTGACAGATTAGGAAAAAGAATGCCCTTTGTATTTTTTGGATATTTAATGTCTATAATCTTCAGATTTTTGCTTGCTATCTCAACCTCATGGCATTATATTATAACTTTTGTCTCCTTGGAAAGAATCGGAAAGTTAAGAGATGCTCCAAGAGACGCAATAATTTGCGACTCTACTGAAAGAAGAGGCCATGGGTTTGGGATTCAGCAAATGCTTGATACAGCAGGAGGAATTCTTGGCTCATTAGTGGTGTTATTTCTTCTTTGGAAACTCCAGCTTGGTTTTAAGACAATAATCATCCTTGCAGGATTAATCTCTTCATTGTCTCTTTTGCCTTTGTTCTTTGTTAAGGAACCAAAAGCAAAACCAGAAAAAACCAGCTTATTCAAGGGAATCACTAATCTTGATAAGAGATTAAAATACTTTACATTTGTTACTGCAATCTTTACCTTGGCAAATTTTGGTTTGTATATGTTTTTATTGCTTATGGCAAGGGAAATAACTGGCAGCATAGTGATTGCAATTGCCTTGGGGTTTTTATTTAATCTAACCTGGGCTTCCTTGACTATTCCTTTTGGAGATTTATCTGATAAAATAGGAAGAAAAAAAGTATTGTTTGCAGGATACTTGCTTTTCTTTTTTGTTAGCATAGGATTTATTTATC
>JBFYLU010000072.1:0-7617 GCA_041305285.1 Nanobdellota archaeon | reverse complement strand
GAAAAAGAATCCTTCATCAGATTCTAAACCTTTGATGAAGAGAGGTGACTAATGCTCGATGAGAGCCACGGTCTAGCATCTCAATGCAACCTAGCTTCTTTTAGAGTACGGTGGTAACCCGGGTTCAAATCCCGGTGGGGGCGTTATAATCCTGAAAGGATTATTCCCACGGGGTTTGCTAAATTCAAATATATTTTATTTCAAATCCTGAGTAATTTTGATTTTATCAATTATTCAAATATCAGAACTAAATCAAGATTAGGAATAGGTAGGGCGTTTATTTATTTCTCCTCAACACTCTTCTCAACTGCTTCTAAGTATTTCCTAATCATCTGGGCTCCAACACCAGAATCAAAAACATGAACTCTATTAACTTTAGGGTCAATTGTGCCTTCTAAACTAAGTGTGGCCCGTCTATTTTCTCTATCTCTTTTATCAACAAGAGCAAATCCCCTCTCCCCTTGCACACTATATTCTAATGCATAATTTTTGCTGTGTTTTGAAACTTGCAGCATATGCGGAACTAAATCAGTCAGCCCCCATCTTCCCTCTCCTCTAATAAAATAAGTATGCCTTACTCCTCTTCTTTGATAATCAGTTATCTTAAATCTCATAAAAATCCAATAAAAAACAAGTTTAAAAGAATTTATATTATTCAAAAGGTTACAAATATTTATAAACAATTATTCCTACAAATAAGTATGGGTTTTAAATTAAGAATCCTTGGTTTGATTCTTATAATCGCAGGGGGAGCAGCATTTTATCTAGAAATGTTAGATTGGATGATTGCTGGAGGGATAATTGTTGTTGGATTATTATTGCTTTTATTTGGTGGCGGAAAAAGAAATCATGAAAAAGAGCACCAAAAGATAATGAATAAAATAATGGTACTTAATGCTGAAGCATCTAGACTTCCTATTGGTTCTGCAGAAAAAATAAAAGTAGAAAATGAAATAGATTATCTAATGAAAGAAGGAAAAAAGATAGAACAATCTCTAAAAGATGAGATGATAATAGAAGAATACAAAAAAAGACATCCTTAATCTTTATTACTCAAACACAATTTGAGAATCAACAATCAAAGCCTTTCCTTTTTCTAAAACCAATGGATTAATATCAAGCTCCTTAATCCCAGAATTTTCAGATATCTTGCATAGTTTATTCAAGACTTCACAAATTAAAGGATTATTAGATAATTCATTTACTCCTTCAACTCCGCAAACCCTAAAATCAACTTTCTTTTCTTTCTCTACTTTGGTTCCGCCTTTTCCAAAAGCAACAACATATTCAAAATCTTGTGTTTTTTTCAAGCCAGCAAGATATTCCTCCCCATGAATCTGCTTTTGAATCAAAACCCCTTCAGCATCCTTGATTTTAATCAGCTCTCTAAAGGCTTTTTTAGCTTGTTCTAAACTTCTTATTCCTAATCTAACTCCATTAACCTGTGTCTTGTGCACGATTTTCTTGCCTGAAACCTTCAGCACAGCAGGAAAATGCCACTTAACATCATCAAGCTCTTTCTCACTCCTAACAAAAACAGTTTCAATAATATCAAATCCTCTTTTTCTCAAAAATTCCTCAGCCTCTATGTCTGTAAAAACCTTCATACAAGTAAAACAAAATGTATTTATATTAATCTTTCGAAATTATATAATGAGAGGCAATATTAACAATTTCTTTTATCCCAAGACAATTGCAGTTATAGGAGCATCAGATAATCCTCTTAAAGTAGGAAATGTATTGATGAATAAACTATGCGAATGCAAGAGAAAAGTTATTCCTATAAATCCAAATCATGCAACAATCTCTGAAAAAAAAGCCTATCCAAGTGTTTTAAAATATCCAGGAAAAATAGAGCTTGCAGTTATTGCAATTCCTGCTGAATTTGTGAACTCTGCATTGATTGAATGCGGAAAAAAGAAAATAAAAAATGTCATAGTTATCAGCGCAGGATTTAGCGAGGTTGGGGATTTCAAGCTTGAAAACCAGATTCTTGCAACAGCTAAAAAATATAATATAAGTCTCTTAGGCCCTAATTGTTTTGGAGTTGCAAATCCATACTTAAATCTTGACACAACTTTCTCTAACACCTCTCCAAAACAAGGAAACATTGCATTTATCAGCCAAAGCGGAGCACTATGGAGCTATATTAGTGATTTTAATTTCAAATTCTCTGGGTTTGTAAGTCTTGGAAACATGGCACAACTAAGCTTTAATGATTTTATAGATTATTTTAACAAAGACAAGAAAACAAAGAAAATAGTTCTTTATATTGAAAAACTAAAAAATGGAAAAGAATTCATAGAATTATGCAGAAAAAGCAAGAAACAAATCATTGTTGTCATGGCAGGCAAAACAAAAAAAGGAAGCCAGGCAGCAATATCTCATACAGGAAGCCTTGCAACTGAATTTAAAATTTATGAAGGAGCATTCAAGCAAGCAAAAGTAAAAGTAGCAAACTCCTTAGCAGAAGCTTTTGGCATGAAAAGACAATCTATCCAACTCAAAAACAAGCCAAAAAAAGCAAAGATAATAACAAATGCAGGAGGAGCAGCTGCATTAATAACAGACTATCTGACAGAACAAGGAATTGAAACTCAAATAAAGGATTTGCTTGGAACAGCATTGGCAAAAGACTATGAAAATGAAATAAAAAAATCCAAGAACCAAGGGCAATTAATCATTGTTCTCACACCTCAAAAAATGTCAGAGCCAACAAAAACAGCAGAGGTTATTGCAAAACTGTCTAAAAACTCTGTTGCATGCTTTTTAGGAGACAAATCAATAAAGCGAGCAGAAAAGATTTTAAAAAACAACAAAATTAAGTATTACACAAGGTGTTGTTAAATGAGTGAACAAATAATTAAAGTTCTGGAAATTCTAAGAAAAAAATATCCTTCTTCAAGCCAGACTACTTTAAACAGAATGCGTGAAAAACCAAATGCATTCAAAGTTTTAATTGCATGCCTGTTAAGTTTAAGGGCAAGAGATGAAAATACAGAAAAAGTTTCCAAGGCATTGTTTGAAATTGCAGACACTCCAGAAGAAATAATAAATCTTCCAAGAGAAAAACTAGAAAAAATAATCTTCAGCTCAGGGCATTATAAAAAGAAAGCAGAAGCATTGCAATCTGTAAGCAAAGAATTAATTGAAAGATTTAATAGCAAGGTTCCAAGCACAAGAGAAGACTTAATGTCCATAAAGCACATAGGCCCAAAAACAGCAAATATTGTTCTTGCATTCGCATTTGGACAGTGTGTTATTCCAGTGGACACTCACTGCCACAGAATTCCCAACAGATTAGGATGGGTTCAAACAAAACTTGCAGAAAAAACAGAAACAGAATTAATGAAAATAATACCAGACAAATACAAGTGCGAGTTTAATGCAGTTTTTGTCCAGTTTGGAAGAGATATCTGCGTTCCTATTTCTCCAAAATGTTCAATATGCCCTGTAAAAGAATACTGCAAAAGAATTGGAGTTGTTAAGTCTAGGTAAGTAGATAGCTTTTTAAACCAAATCTTCTAAAATCTATTATGAAAAGAAGCTCAAGACGTTGGAAAAAGAAAGGGCAAATGCGTTGGAAATGGCAGAGAAAGAGACTTAGAAAGGAAAAGCATAAAAGAAAGATAAGAAGAAGAAGTTAAACTTAAAGATAATTCTTTATCATCATAATCTTTATAAGCAAAATTAATGATTTATTAATATGACATCCAAAATCTGGACAGAGCACTATCGTCCTTCAACTTTCTCAGAGATTGTAGGGCAGGATGAAATAGTGCAGAGAATAGAATCTTTAACAAATTCATTGAATATCCCTCACTTACTGCTTGCAGGCCCAGCAGGAACAGGAAAATCCACTCTTGCTTTGATAGTTGTAAAAGACTTGTTTGGAGATAATTGGAAAGAAAGCTACCTTGAATTAAATGCCTCTGATGAAAGAGGTATAAACGTAGTTCGTGAGAAAGTAAAGAATTTTGCAAGAACAAAAGCATTGGGAAAAGTCCCGTTTAAAATCATTTTCCTGGATGAAGCAGATGCCTTGACTCCAGAAGCTCAGCAAGCCTTAAGGCGTACAATGGAGAATTATTCTGCTACCTGCAGGTTTGTACTTTCATGCAACTACTCAAGCAAGATAATTGACCCAATACAATCAAGATGCGCAATATTCAGATTCAAGCTTTTGGAGAAAAAAGACATTGAAAAAGTAATTCAAAAAATAGCAGAAAAAGAAAACCTAACAATAACTCCTGGAGCAATGGAAATTCTTTATGAAGGAAGTGAAGGAGACTGCAGGCGTAGCATAAACTTATTGCAATCAACTGCATCAATTTCTCCATCAATAAATGAAAACCTTATTTCAACTGTTATTTCAAATGCAAAGCCAAAAGATATCAAAGTTGTTTTGGATTATGCATTGTCAGGAGATTTTCAAAGAGCAAGAGAAAAGCTTCTTGATGTTATGTTAAAAGAATCCATCTCAGGACAGGATGTAATAAAGTCAATTCAAAAGGAAATCTGGAACTTGCCAGTTGAACCAGAAATCAAAGTAAAACTTACAGAAAAAACAGGCGAGGCAGAGTTCAGGATTGTTGAAGGAAGCGACCCTTTTATTCAACTTCAAGCTTTATTGGCAAGTTTTGTTCTTGCTGGCTTGGGAAAGTGATAAAATGCCCTGGGTAGAAAAATATCGTCCAAAAAAATTCTCAGAAATAAAAGGACAAGAAGAAGCTGTAGCAAAAGCAAAGAAATTCATTGAAAATTTTAATATAGAGAAACTAACAAGCAGGAGAAAAAAAGCACTTGTTCTTCATGGCCCTCCTGGAACAGGAAAAACAACTATTGCACAGGTTATTGCAAACGAATACAACTCTGAAATCTTTGAATTAAATGCTTCTGACTTAAGGGATAAGGGCAGATTAAATCAAATTTTAAAACCAGCAATAGAACAGCAATCACTAACTAAAAAAAGCAAGATAATCCTTGTAGATGAAGCAGACGGCATTTCAACAGTTGACAGGGGAGGACTGTCAGAACTAATCTCCTTGATAGAACTAACCACTTTTCCAGTAATTATAACTGCAAATGACATTTGGGACAGGAAACTAAGCTCTTTAAGGCAAAGAACAGAAATAATCCAGTTAAAAGAAATAAATTACAAGATAATAACAGAAGTTTTATTTGAGATTTTAAGGCTAGAAAAACTATTTCTAAACCCAAACCTAATAACAAGCATTGCAGTAAGAGCAAAAGGAGACATAAGAGCAGCAATAAATGACTTGCAGAGTGTCTCAAGAATGAGAGACCCATCAATAATAGAACTCCATGAAAGAAACAAGGAAATTGACATCTTCAATGCAATGCGTCATATTTTCAAGGGAAAACCAACAGAAGAAACACTAAGATTATTTGATTCTGTAAAAATGCCAATTGATGAGATAATCTTATGGGTGGAAGAGAATATTCCAAATGAATACTCTGGAGTAGAGCTGGAAAAAGCATTTGACAGACTAAGCAAGGTTGATGTGTTCAAGGGAAGAATTTACAAGCAGCAATACTGGAGATTTCTTATTTATGAAAACGCTCTTCTAAGCTATGGCATTTCATCTGCAAAAGACGGAATAAAAACAGGCTTCACTACTTATAAAAAGCCATCAAGAATCTTGAAAATCTGGATGAATAATCAAAAAACAGCAAAAATGAAGACAATAGCTGAAAAATACGCAAAATATGTTCATGTAGGGCAAAGGCGTGCAAGAAATGAATTCCCAATAATTAAACAAATAATAAAATCCAACCCAGAAATCCAAAAAGAACTGAAACTCGATGAGGATGAGCTGGCTTATCTTAACAAGTAAAAATCAATCCAAAATCAAGGGTACAAAACCGTATTCGTCTTTTGTGTAGAGTTTTATTATAGATGATTTTTGTTTTTTCATTACTATCAGTGGCCCGCTTCTGTAAGGGCATAACAAAATCCCATTTTCCTTGAGATGATTTTTTGCAAATTCCTCTATTACATTTTCCTGATTTTTTGAAATGCCTGCTGTGAAAATTATTTTGTTAAACTCTTCTTTTACTTTTCTAAAGTCCAGGTTTTCTACATCTATATTTTTTATCTTTAATCTTTGGATTATATTTTTAGCTCTTTCTAGGAATTCATTCACAATTTCCAGAGTTGTAACTTTTTTGCTTAACTGCGCCATGACTGCTGCATTCCATAAGCTTCCTGTTCCTATTTCAAGGACAGTGTCAGATTTTTTTAATTCAAGAAGAGAAATCATTCTTGCAACTGTGCTTGGCTGGGATATAGTTTGCTGATAACCTATTGAAACAGCCTCATCTTCATAAGCTAATGCAAGATTTTCTATCATGAATTCTTTTCTATCAACTTTGTCAATTGCAACAAGAATCTTTTCATCTGGCTTTCCAAACTTAGAAAGATATTCCCTAACAGAATGAAGCATCTCTCTTTTTTCCATACCTTAAATAAAGAAGCAAGATATTAAAACCTATTGATTATCACTCTTTTTAAATTATTAAATTAATTGCCAGTATTGCAACAAGTTGCTCAATGCTATAATAAATTAACTCCCTTAAATTTGTTATCTTAATAACTAAATATCAATCTCATTCCTTTTGCTTCTCAACATTATAATACCACAATTCAGAATCTTTCCAGGCATTCTTGTCTAATCCAGCTTTCATAGACAAATGTTCTAAAAACTCAGTTTTATCTGGAAGTTCCTCCCAAACCTGCGGAAGAAATGTTGAAGTATTCATTCCATGTTTCAAGATAATGCCCATTGTGTTGTTTATTTTTTCTGCAGCAATCTTTTTAGGCTCACTTAAAACAGAAACCTCAACCTTGATTTGCGAAAGCTCCTCATTTGTTAAGGGATGAAATCTAAAATCTCTAAAACCAGCATTGATTGCATTTTCAATAACATCTTTCCATAATGCCTGAAATGCTTCAAGGCTTCCAATGCATCCCCTTAATTCTCCATTTTTAGTCAGTGTGACAAAGCTTGCTCCTTTTTTTGAATATTCCTTTTTTGTTTCTCTGTCTATCTCTAATTTCTTGCTTTTCAAATGAGCTTCAATTGCAATTCTCGCTAATTCAGTTAATTTCAATGCCATTACATATTCCCCAAGTGAACATGCTTTAAATATTTCTTGCCGATTTTCTCAGCTTCTCTCATTTTTTCTTCACTAGTCATTTCCTTGTTCAGCATTTTGTACATTGGAAAAAATCTTGAAATATGCCAAGGCATATTTTTATCTACAGAAGCAATAAATTTAGCAATCTCCTCAAGTTCTTTTTTTAAATCATTTTCTCCAGGTATAAGTAAGGTAGTTATCTCAATATGAATTCCCATCTTGTGAGCTCGTTTAATTGTATCCAAAACAGGCTGTAGTTTTGCCTTGCAATTTTTCATGTAAAACTCATCACTAAATCCTTTCAAGTCAATATTCATTGCATCAATATACTTTCCAACAAAATTCATGCATTCCTTAGTCATGAATCCATTTGTAACAAGAATATTTTTCAGTCCTTTTTTCTTTGCAAGAACTGCAATATCCTTGACATACTCAATAAATATTGTCGGCTCATTG
>JBFYLU010000071.1:0-3257 GCA_041305285.1 Nanobdellota archaeon | reverse complement strand
ATCACAGTAACAGAGGAAGAAGAACCTTCAGTTGACTATGACTTCTGCGGTGCTGATTTCGGTAACCTTGATGATAATATTTCAACTTCAGGAGATTTAACTGTTACAATAAAAAATCTTGGAAATAATGGAATAGGCCAAGATGATGAATGGTACCCTTCTGATAGCATTGAAGTTGAAGTTAAAGTAGAAAATGACGGAGACGAAGATATTGATGACCTGGTTGTTGAATGGGGATTATGGAGCGAAGAAACAGATGAATGGGTTATTGAAGTAAGGGAAGAAGAAGACTTTAATTTAAATGATGATGATAGCGAGACAATAATTTTTACTATTGATTTATATGATGATTTAGATGTTGACTTGGATGAATTAAAAGATGGAGATTATGTTCTTTTTGTAAGGGCAGTTGGAGAAGTAGATGACAGCTCTAACACTGAAGTATGTGACTTTGATTCAGAAGATATAAGCATCATTGTTGAAGATGATTTAGTGGTTTTAAATGACATCAAACTTACAGGAACTCCTTTTTGTGGTAGCACAATCCAAATAACTGCAGATATTCTAAACATTGGTGAAGATGACCAAGAAGAGGTTTATATTATAATTTCTAATACTGAGCTTAAAATAAATCAAAAAGTAGAAGTTGGGGATATTGATGCTTTTGAAGACAAAGTTCTTAACTTTGAATTCACAATTCCAAAATCTACAACTGAAAAAAGATACGCTGTTAGTCTTGGAGTATATAATGAAGACGGAGATCTTTATGAAAACTCTGATGATGAGGAATCTCAATACTATGTTGATTTAAGTGTAAGCGGAAACTGTGTAAAGGCATTGAATGCTGCTGTTTATGCAAGTCTTGAATCTGGAGGAAAAGCAGGCGGAGAAATGAAAATCAGAGCCACAGTTACTAACAATGACGCTTCACAGCAAACATTCACACTAAGTCTTGCTGATTATTCAAGCTGGGCTGAACTTGTAAGCATTGAACCACAAGAAGTTACTCTTAGTGCAGGAGCTTCAAGAGATGTTATTCTTACTCTAAAAGTAAACAAGAATGCTGAGGCAAGCCAGTCTCTTAATATTGTCTTGACTTCAGATGACGGCGAATCAACATCACAGCCAATTGCAGTTACAGTAGAAAAAGGCTTTAGCTTTTCAGGAATGTTCGGAAACAATGCATATCTTTGGGGAATTGCCCTTGTTAACATTGTTCTTATTGTAGTGATTGTTATAGTTGCAATAAAGGCAACTAGAAAGTAAATAATCTTTATTCTTAAAATGATATTTCCAATAATTAAAGAAGTATTTGATTTTATTTTTAGTTTGCTTTAATTTTATTATTCTTCTTTTTTGTAGAATGAATATTTCTGTTCATTGCAATTAGCCTCTCAAAACATATACCCTCTTAATTATTTTTTATTCAAACAAAAATAATTAAACCCTTTTCTCTTACTTTTTTTATGAATAAGATTTATAGCATTGTAATAAGATACCTTTTAATCCTGATTATAGCCATTCCAAACCTCTATATATTCTATGCTGTCTTTACCCCATTGACTATCTATCCTTTGTATTATCTCCTTAAAGTTTTCTTTGATGTTTCTTTGTTAAACTCCAGCTTATTATTAAATGGCTTTCAAATACACATTATCCCTGCTTGCATTGCTGGAAGTGCTTATTACCTGCTATTTGCATTAAACCTCTCTATTCCAGGCATAAGCATAAAGCAAAGAGCAAAGATGCTTTGCTTTTCCTTTGTTTCCTTGCTTGTCTTGAACCTAATCAGAATATTTGCATTAATCTTAGTGCTTTTCTATGGAGCTTCTTTGTTTGATGCAACTCATAAATTCCTTTGGTATTTTGTAAGCACTCTTTTGGTTGTTTTAATCTGGTTTGCAGAGGTAAGATTATTTAAGATAAAGCAAATACCTGTTTATTCTGACCTAAACTACTTGTATTCTTTGACAAAATCAAATAAGCCTAAAAATTCCAAGAAGTAAAAACAACATTATTGCTGCAGATATCATTACTCCTGCAATTATTGCCATTATGCTCTTTTTTCTATCTAATCCAAGAATCCATGCAATTATGCTTCCACTCCATGCTCCTGTTCCAGGAGGAAATGGCGCAGCAACAAACAGCATCAAGGCATAAAATCCTATCTGAGCATGTCTTTTTTCAAATCTTTTAATTCTGCTGTGAATTATTTCCAGATATTTGTTAAATACCCTCCTATAAATCCCAATTCTCATGAAAATATGATGCAACTCATCCATGAAAAAGAAAATAAAAAAAACAAGCAGGGAATTGACAATCACAATCAGCCAAAAAACAAGTATTATTGGAAATTTATTCTCTATTGCATAAAAAATTGCCAAAGGCATTCCTACTCTTAGTTCCATTCCAGGTATAATAGTAAGCAATACAGATAATAGAAGCCTAAAACTCATTTGAGGTAATTGGAATAATCCCTTAACTCATTGTCCTTGACAATCATCTCAACCATGAATCTTTCTGTAACCTTGAGAATCTCGCAATTTGAGATGCTGAGTTCATAACATGCTTTTCCAATTTGATTTATTTCAGACACCTCATCTTTTTTCATATTCACATAAATATATCTTCCAAATTCATCACAAGTGGCATTCTCATCTCTTACTACTTTAAATCCAAGCGCCTTTAGATTCATCATGTTCCCAATAGCAATCAGCTCATCATCATCGCAATCAAACTCATCGCTCGCATTTAATACTAATCTATATTCTCCGTCGCTGAACTTGTGAAGTTCTTTGAAATCCACCATTTCCCCATTAAATTGAATCTTGTCAAGTTTCTCTGGATTATTTCTTAAAAATATGCTGTATCTTACTAATTGATTGCTTGTCTTGATTGGAACAACTATCTCATAAAAAATAATCTTTCCTTCTTTCACAACATTTCCTTGAATTCCTCTGTAGTCAAAATATCTGGATGAATTAATGTAATTAATTCCAAGAAATATGAGCAGGATAAAAATACCCAATCCAATAAGAATATTTCTAAGAGTCTTGTTCTGTCTTTTAATTTCTTCTTTGCTTGCTTGTTTTTTTTCAACTAAACCACATGCTTCTTTTTCTTGTTTTTTTCCTTGCTTTTCAATCTCAAAAACCTCGCAAACTTCTTCGCTTTTTTTATCTGCTTCTTTTTTCTTCTTTGCCATAAGATTGATTCTCCTTTGTCCTTTTTAATCTTTTTTACTCTTGAATGCCCAT
>JBFYLU010000070.1:0-4494 GCA_041305285.1 Nanobdellota archaeon | reverse complement strand
TATAATTGATTTTAAGATAAATGACACTTATTTTCTTGTGAATGAAACAAAAGAAGTAATAATTACTGAATCATTGGGAAAAAGCCTATTAAGAAAGATATTAGATTAAAAGTATATTTCTAATTATATAATTATTTATAAAGATAAGACAAATTTCTTTGATATGGGAGAAGAGGTTGCTAAAGAGGTTGAAGAAGTAGTTACAAGAATTCCAACTCTTTTTGTTGAAGGAGACGGGATTGCAGACACATTCTATAAAGCATTTCAAGCAGTTCATCATCAAGGAATTTCAAGAAGAACTGAATATGATAGAAAAGAAAATGGAGTTTTTATAGACCCTCCTGGAAGAGATGCAAGAGTTTTCATTTCAGTAACTGACTTATTTGCAGAGCCAAGTCTTCCTATGATTAGTTATATGAATGTAGGAAAATATATTGCTGAATTCTTAGGTGCAAAAGACCATCTTGTTGTTCCAAGAGAAGAACTCTTAAGATTAATTCACGCTGGAAATGAAGAATTTGAAGCAACTCAATGGCCTTATTCTTATCATCAAAGACTGACTACTTATCCTTTAGCAGAAGGAAAAACCCTAAATCAACTGGAAAAAGTTGTTGAAAAATTAGCAGGAGATTTAATCACAAGAAGAGCTATTGCAATAACAGGCGTTCCTGAAATTGATTTATTCATGAAATCAGATGCTCCTTGCTTAAGGGAATTGCAATTCAGAGGATTAGAAGATGCTCAAGGAAGAATTGTCTTGAATACTTTTGCAAGATGGAGAAGCAGGGATTTGTATAAGGCATGGTGCGATAATCTTGTTGGATTAAGAAATTTAATTAGATTCAGAGTTGCATTGCCTCTTCAGGAAAAAACTGGAAAAGAGGTAATCATTGGCCCATATTCAGAAGAAAACGGCTCATTGCATATTTATGGACAGGATTATTCAACAAAAGGAGCAGACACCTTCTTGAGAAATAACCCAAATCTTTTTGCATACTTAAAAAGAACAGATACAATGCAAGAACAACTAAGAGATAACTTGATTGCAGAATTAAGAGAGTTAAAAGATGAATCTACTTGGGGGTTCCCTCCAGAATCTATTGCATTAATTGACAATCTTGCTCAGGGATTTGAATCTGGGAAATTCAAACCATAACCCTTAAAATGCAACATCGTGGATATTACATAGTTCTTGAAGGCGGTGAAGGGTGCGGAAAATCAACTCATGCAAAATCACTTGCTGAATTTATGAACCAAAAAGGAATTCCTGCATTTTATATGAGAGAGCCAGGCTCAACTGATGTGGCAGATAAAATAAGAGAACTTCTTCTTGACAAAAAAAGCAATATTCATCCTCTTAGTGAATTATTCTTATTTGAAGCAGCAAGAACTGAATTTTTTTCAAAACAACTTATTAGGGAATTAGAAAATGGTGTAAGCATTGTTTCTGATAGAAGCTTTTATTCTTCAGAAGCATATCAGGGTTATGCAGGCGGAGTTGATTTGGATTTCATAAGGCAAGTAAACACTCAGGCAACTTTTGGAGTAAATCCTGATTTAGCTATTTTTATTCACGTTTCTGCAGAAAAAGGATTATCCAAAGAAACACAGGCAGACAGGTTTGCAGCAAAAGGTTTGGAATATCACAAAAGAGTCAATGCAGGATTTTTAACAATTGCAAGAAGCCTTGGGGACAGGGCTCACATCATTCCATACAGAGAAGGAGATGAAGAAGGAATGCAAGATGAAATCAGAAGAGTAACCAAAGAAAAATTAAGATTATCTTTTTGATTTTTCTCTTTCTTTATAATCGCATACTGGCAAAGTTAAAACCTCTACTCTGTAAGGACATTCTTTTGAATCTGGAAAAGTGCATAAATTATAACCAGAACAAGCATGAAATTTCCAATTTTTCTCAGGATTCAAGCATCTTGGAATTCTCAACAGCACAGTGGATTCTTTTTCCAATCCCATGACAAACTTAATAAGCCACTTCTTATATACTTTTTCATGCCTTAAATGGCAGGTTTAATTTCGCTACCATTTTGTTTGCCTGCGTCGCATAGTGGTATTGCACAAGATTGGAAATCTTGGCCTTTCGGGGCTTCCCGGTTCAATTCCGGGCGCAGGCGTTTATAAAATAAAATCTCAGCATATCGTTGAATTTTTAAATAACAATTTCCTTATTTTATTATGAAAAAGAGGAAACCAAATCTGCTTATACTTGGAGCTTCAGGCGGAGTTGCAAATGCACTGCTTCACTATCTTGTTCATCACAGGGATTTCTTTGACAAATTAATTCTTCTTGACAAAAGAAAAAAAGTACTGTCGGACCCTTACATAGACCACAAAGGATTAAATTACAAATTCATTCACAAGGAACTTGTTCTTCCAGAAAAAGAAAAAGAATACATAGACATCTTAAAAAAAGAAAAAATAAACATTGTCCTTGATATAACAGACTACAAGTCAGTGCCAATAATAGAAGCAACAGACAAGACAGGAGTCACCTGCATAAATACTGGCATGAATCAAGATGATAAAACTGTTACAGAACTAATGCTTGACATTTACAAAACACGAAATAAATACAAAAATGCAGTTCATCTTTTATGCACTGGCATGAATCCTGGAGTTGCTAATATGTGGGCAGTTTATGGCATGAAAAAATTTGGAAAACCAAAAGAAATAATTGAATTTGAATACGACACTTCAAGAATCTCTGGGAAATGGCATCCTATGATGACATGGAGTCCTCATGAATTCCTTGAAGAAGTTGTAAATGACCCAGCAGGATTAATGAATGGAAAAGACAAAGCAATTGAGTTCAATTACAATGCCCTTAAAAAAAGAATAGATATGACTCCAATATTAAAGCCAATAATGAAGCTTGATAAATATCCTAAAGGATTTTTAGTTGTTCACGAGGAAATGATTTCAATGTCAGAGAAATATGATGTTCCTTCAAAATATATTTATGCAGTTCATATGAGAACAATGGAGGCATTGGAAGAAATCTACAAAAAGAAAAAGAAAATAACTATCCATGACTTGCCTGTTGCAGACAACACTCATGAAATTCTGGATGGATGCGACAACATCGGAGTGCTCTTGAAATATCCAGACAAAGATGTTTATTACTTTAATAAAATGCCTAATGTTTCAAGCATTGGAACAAATGCAACTTACATTCAAGTAATAACCGGAATCTGTTCAGGATTATTCACAATAATGTTTGATGATTTAAAAAAAGGCCTGTATTTTGTGGAAGATTTGTATGACACTCATTACAAGGATTATTTGTTTGATAACATGAGGGTTGAGGAATTTGTTTTTAAAAAAGGAAAACTAACTCACTTTAATCCATGGGTTAGAATAAAGCACAAGCATCAATTTATCTACCTATAGTTTTTTAAATCAATTTTTCTTTTTCAGGAGATGAACAAGAAAATAATAACATTTATAATAATTCTTTTTTTAGTTTTAACATCAATAGGAGTCTATTACAAGATGAAATCAAATTCAACACGAGTAAAGCTTGAAACAAATCACGGAGATATTGTGATTAATCTTTACAATGACATGCCAATCACTGCTGGCAACTTCAAGAAATTAGTTGAGCAAGGATTTTATGACGGAGTTATTTTCCACAGAATTATTGACGGATTCATGATTCAGGGAGGAGACCCAACAGGAACAGGAATGGGAGATCCAGGATATAAAATTGAAGATGAATTTGCAAATCCAGTTCATCCTAATTCAAGAGGAACAATCTCAATGGCAAATGCCGGCCCTAACACAGGAGGAAGCCAGTTTTTCATAAACCTCGCTGATAATACTTATCTTGATTCAAAGCATCCAGTATTTGGAAAAGTAGTTGAAGGAATGGATATAGTGGATAGCATTGCAGAAGTTGAAACAGACTCAAATGACCGTCCGATTGAGGAAGTTAAAATAATCAAGGCAAGTGTTTTGTAAATTAAATTATCTTATTTCTGAAGCTATCACCTCTTTTTGAAGAATAGGAGGATTAAAATGCTGGCAGTGAGAGGCTCAATGCTTAAAGGAGTATTTTTAATAGAAATAATTCAAGAACTGATAAACTACTTGCAGGATAGCTGAGCAATTAATTAGATTTCTATTTAATTAAAAAAAGGTGATATCTTATCCTATTATGGTGATAGATTTTTATACTCTTATTCTTTTTACAAATTATGGCAAAAAAGAAAAAAGTTGTTGCAAATAAATCCAGAGAAATAAAACCGTATTTGGCTTTTGCAGGATGCTTGGTGCTTGGCGTTGGAATAGGATGGTATTATGGCAGGCTAGATGTTGGGGCTTTGATTGGCTTAGGTGTTGGGTTTATTGCCATGGCACTTCTGACAAAAAAGAAATAAACAAACAAGGTGCTTATTAACTGATTACTTGTAATATAACTAAGCAAGCATATTCAGATCTTTGTTCTATAATAGGTCTAATAATCCCAAAAAGAGG
>JBFYLU010000069.1:0-3788 GCA_041305285.1 Nanobdellota archaeon | reverse complement strand
TACCTCCAACATCGCCAAACTGAGCAGCTCCTTCTTGAGTTAATTGTGCAAGATTCAGTTTATTTAATATTGAAGTAATCATTGCAGCCAATCCAACAACAACTCCAGAAAGCAAAGGAGCAAGGAAAGTCATATTGCTTTTCATATCTGAAATAATCTCTGCAAGCAAGTCTCTTAACCTGTCTGAAATCTTTTGAATATTCTTAACATACTGTGAAATGCTCATCAAACTAACTGCAGCAATATTCAATCCTTTTTTAGCAGATTCAACCAAAACCCTCATGCTTGTTGCAATCAAGTCAGAAGGATAGTATGCAATTGCTCCTCTTCTTGGATTAAATATAGCATCTTCTACTCCCATTCCCATTTGCTGAATATTATAATTAACTCTCTTGAAAAAATCCTCTGTTCTTAATCCTCTGGAAGACTCAGCAACTTTTGCAAAAACAAGTTCAGCAGGCATTCCATTTCCTAATCTGTTTCCCATCTGAAACAAGGAATTATTAAATTCGTTTTCAAGCTCTTTTGTATTCTCTCTTTCAACAATTAATTCTTTTGTTCTTGCAGAATAAGACATTGAAAAAAACAATGCAATTCCCAGTGGAATAAACAAGCTTAGTAAAAGAGCTCCTGTTCCAAACGGCCCAACATAACCTCCATCCTTTGCCTTGAAATCAAATAATAATTCATCTCCTAAAAATCCCATTCCAAGCTCACTAAAAGTATAATCTTTTTCTAATCCAAGCATTCCTGGAACTGGAGTATATTGGAATATCAAAGGCAGAAATCCAAGTATAAAAAACGGCAAGCAAATCAAAAATGCTCTGACATAAGGTTGCTTGCTTTTATATTTTCCATAAAGCGGATTTCTTTCTAATAAAGAACTATCTCCATGTCCTCCTGGCCTTAAAAATAATATCTTCTCAGTCATGTAAAAAACAAGAAACGGAACAAGCAAGTTAAAAAGAATAAAAACATGAGTCCATTTTATCAGCCCTCCAATCATTGCACTTGCAAGAGGCAATAACGCCAATGCTAATGTAGGAAGAACAACTCCAAGCATGTAAACATTAGTCAATGGACTTCTTACATCATGAGTAAATCTAAGCATCTTGTCATAAACACCATCTAATACTACTTGCAATGACTTCTCTAAAATCTGTATTCTTCTTGCATTATCTGGCTCAAACAAACTGCTTTCAACTAAATGAAAACTCTCAATAAACTCAGGAGAATAATCTCTCCAAGTCTCAAGATAATTATCCAAACTTTCTTTTATTGTTGAAAACTTTCCTATTTGCACATTATAAAATACTTTTTTTAAATCAAGTGCCAAAGGAGGAGACAAGTGCTCAGAAGCAAATGCAATTGCTTTTTCAAGATTAGGAGTATGCCTCATATAAACAACAATGTAAAGTATTGCAGGCACCATTTGGCTGCTTGCCTTTAATCTCCATTGATTAGCTAATCTCTGAGGGTAGTCATTTGTAAACTTAAACAAAAACAATGAAACCAAAACCATTAAAAAGAAAAATAAAAAAGGAAAGCTTGCAATCTCCCCGCTAATCAATGCAACAGCCACTGAAATAAGCAACCCAAGAAAAAATACAGCAACAAAAGCCATTACACTTAAAGTCAATGCCTGCCACGGCTCAACATCAAGATGTGCAATCTCAATATGTTTTCTTATTCTTGCTTCATCTTTTGCAGCAACCTTTAATTTTATGACACTTCCAAGACTCTGGCACCATCTTTCATAACGAGTTAAATTTGGAGCCATTTCTTCCTTGAATCTAACATATTCTCTGCTGTAATTCACATTTTCAATAGGAGTTGTTCTTATTTGCCCTTCAATCCTGCTTGCATGTTTTTGGAGAATATCTTTTACATCTACCATCTTTTAATCAATAGAAAGTAATGAAAATTAATTAATAAATGTTTAGAAACATCAGGATAGATTAGGGTTTGATTAAATCTCCTAAAATGAATAAACTCAATACAAAAAAAAGGGGGTAATAAATCAATCTAAAGAAATGGCTTACGCCTTCTTTCCCTTTATTTTCTTATTAAGCCATTTCTGCCAATGACGAGCAACTGCGTTGGCGAGGAAATCTAAAGAAGTGAGTTAAATCTTTTTAGCTTTTATTCTTTTATTTAACCACTTCTGCCACTCTGGAAAAACCCTTTCACTTAAAGGCAATCCAATTTCAGCAATTACCTTTTGAGAAATATCATGAAAAGCATGATTTGAAAGTGCATTAAATGGAGCCTCTAAAATTAAATTATCTCCTGTTTTTACAGAAACATCTGTGATTTCCTTTTTAATCTTAGCTCTTAAAAGAATATTATCATAAACAGCGTCCCAATTTCCAGCCCATCCCTTAACATTTGAAGCAATGTCCTTTATCACTTCACTATCTCCATTAATCAAATCATCAGTTGTCTCTAATTCATCTTTTTCAACATTATACTTAAGCAAATCAACAAATCCATGCTCTTCAAGAGGGTCTTGCTTCCAATGCTTTCTTACTTCTGAAATCTGCAACAGCCTTTTCCAGGAAGTTAATCCATCTGGAGATTTTATAGGATTTGCAACAGCAATTATGTCAGTTGCCTTAAAACTTGTAGCAGGCACATCCAAGTCATTCACAACCCTGTCAAAAACAGCATAAGGGCTTCCTCCGTGTATTGTTCCAGCAACAACATTAGCTAATGCACCAACTCTCATTGCTTCATATAATGCCTTAGCCTCAACACTTCTTACCTCACCAATAATCAAGCTTGAATCTCCAAGTCTTAAGCTTGTCCTGATTCCATCATCAGCAGAAACCTCTGCTCCTGTTTTTAACAAAGCACTTCTTACCTTCATCCTCAAAATATCATAGTTCAATTTCCTAAGTGACTCAACAGGCAATTCTAAAGAATCTTCAATAACAATAATTCTATATTTTGGAATTATTTCAAGCATTAAACTTCCAAGAAGAGAGGTTTTACCTGAGCTCCTTGTTCCTGCAACCAATAATGTCCTGCTTCCATCAATCAAAAAGCTCAATAAACCAGCTGCAAAAGGATTAAGCATACGATTCTTAATGAATAATGGCAATGTCCAAGGACTTTCCCTATGCCTTCTAATTGCATAAGACAGCCCATCTGGAGACAACGGCTGTTGTATAATGGCAATTCTAGCTCTTAAATTTCCAATTTCAAGCTGAGTATCTAAAATAGGATTTGCCTCATCCAATGGCCTTCCAGAAATCATCCTGAATTTAGCTGCCCATGAATTAACATCTTCCTGGCTTGGAAGAATATTTGTAACACACTCTGCATGTTACTGATGCCTGAGATAAACAGGAGTTTGCTGAATTGGTGCATTTAAAACAATATCTTGAAGTTTTTTATCCTGCAATAAAACTTCCATAAGCCCAAATCCAATAGTATGCCTGACAAGAATTGTAGAAAGTTTGTTCAAATCATTATAAGTTCATTTAATTCCCTTGCTGTTTGCTAAATCCTGCAATAAATCTTTTGAAATATTCAAAAACACCTGCCTTATCCTGTCAGTATCTGTAAATTCTTCTGCTTTTGGCTGATGCTCAATTAAAACACCTCTTGCTAAATTCAAAAGCATGCTTTGCTCTTCATTCAAAGTATTCTCAGGAGGAGTTATGTGATAAATAAGCTTGGCTTCATCTTGCTTTCTTAATATAGTCACTAAAGATTCATCAAAAGTTCCTTCGCTGATTTTATACTGGTCAATAATTTCAGCGTCACTTGGCAAGTCTATAATA
>JBFYLU010000068.1:0-4833 GCA_041305285.1 Nanobdellota archaeon | reverse complement strand
AATTCATTAGAGAACAAGCCAGTATCATTGCAATGATAAACCTTGTGTGTGATTGCATTCAACTTTCCATATACTGTCATGTTATGCTGTTTTATTAGTTCTGCATTTTCCTTGGAAAGTTTTAACTGAGGAGCTTTGAACATTCTTGGCTTAAATTTAAAACAATCCTCAAAAATCTCTATTGCTTCTTTAATCTCATTTTCTTTTGTTTCATTTGCAAATTCCCTGTATTCATGAGTCAAGCCATGCAAGCCTATTTCCTTGTTTAGTTTTAAAATATCCATGCACCATGTTTGATTGTCTGAGATTTTTTTGTCATTGAATTTTGGAATAACCCAGATTATGTCTGCTTTTTGAATGCATTCTTTTGAGCAGGGAATATCTGGATGAATGTCATCTAGTTCCTTGTGACTCAGAGCTCTTATCATCAAAAGATTTGCCTCAGCCATTATTATCAAGACTAATATAATAAGAAAGATGAGTAATTTTGTTCTTTTTTTCATAATATTTTATCATAGAAAGCTTATTTAAGTATTGTTATACTTCTTTTGTTGCGATTGATAATACTTTTAAACAATCATTATTTCAATAAAGAATGGAAGTTTCAAGCAAAACATTGGCAGAGATTGATGAGTCAAAAGAAAAAGAAGATTTAAAAAAACTTGAGGCAGTATTTTTTGTTTCTGGCAGGTATTTGAGCATGCAGGAGCTGATTTCACTTAGTGATTTAAACCCAATAATAATAAGGGAATTTATTGACAAATTGCAGGAGAAATATTCCAAGTCAGACTCTGCAATGGAAATTGTTGAGAAAAATGGATTGTGGAAAATGGATGTAAGGCAGGAATATCAAGGAATTGTGAACAAGCTGGCAACAGGAAGCGCAGAATTCACCAGCGCAGAGCAGGAGACACTTGCAATAATTGCCTACAAACAGCCAATAAAACAATCTGTAATAATAAAAATAAGAGGGAACAAGGCATATGACCATATAAAAAAGTTCAGTGACCTTGGATTAATTAAAAAGAAAAAAGCTGGGCATACTCATGAGCTTTCTTTGGCTGATGATTTTTTTGATTACTTTAATTTGAGTGATTCAGAGCAGCCATTAAAGCAAGTTCCAGAGCCTGTTCCAGAAATGCAAGAATCTGGAGAATAAAATGGAGTGGCTGACTGTTGTTTATTTAGTATATACTTTTATTGCTCTTTATATTTTGTTTTTATTTATTCTTATTTATGTGCAGAATAGAAACAGGCTTTTTGAGATTCCGCCAATAACAAAAGAATATGGATTAAGCATTGTTATTCCTTGCTATAATGCAGAAAAAGTAATTGGAGAGACAATTGAAACACTGCTTAAGTCAGATTATCCTGGATTAAAGCAGATTATTGTTTCAGATGACCATAGCACAGATAATTCATTTAAAATTGCCAAGATGTATGAGAAAAGATATCCTGGAAGAGTAAGAGCTGTAAGGACTCCAAAAAACACAGGAAGAGCAGCAGGAGCAAAAAATTATGGAGCAAGATTTGTCAATACTGAGTTGATTGGATTTACTGATGATGATTCAAGGCCAAGAAATAATGCAATAAGCAACATGATTGGGTTTTTTGATGATTCAGATGTTGGAGGAGTTACCTCAAGAGTTTTAGTCCAGAACAGAAACAATTTCCTGGAGAAATCACAGGCAATAGAGTACAAGATAATTTCATTCACAAGAAAGCTTCTTGGATTTGTTGATTCAGTTTATGTGACTAATGGGCCCTTGAGCATTTATAGGAAAAAAGCATTTGATGAGTGCAATGGTTTTAGCATGACTAACTGGACAGAAGACATTGAATTAACCTGGCATCTTGTTGCAAAAGGTTACAAGATTAGAATGGCTCTTTCTGCAAAAGTTTACACAATAGTTCCAGCAACATTCAAGCAATGGTACAAGCAAAGATTAAGATGGAATGTTGGAGGACTGCAAACTATAATGACTTATAAAAAAGCTTTTTTTGGTTGTGGAATGCTTGGGTTGTTTATACTTCCTTTTTTTGTTGTGTCATGGGTATTGGCAATATTTGGGCTTTTGTTATTATCCTATAGAATTGTAAGAACTGTAATAATAAGATATCTTACAACTAGTTATTCAATAGAAACACAAACAGCTATTTTAAGAATGAGTGACTTGGATTTGACTCCTAGCATCTTGGTATTTTTTGGAACAGCCTTGTTTATCATGGGATTTACTTATAATCTTCTTGCATTGGCATACTCAAAAGAACAAGATTTTAAAAAGCACAATTTATTCCAGATTTTAGGATATATGATATTATATTTGACTGCTTATCCTGCAATCTTAATAGTATCTGTATTCAATTATATAAAAGGAAAGAAAACCTGGAATTAAAATGTTAAAAAGTCCAAAAAATGTGTTTTGGGAAGCTCTTTTAATAACAGGAGTAGTTTTCTTTTTTGGGATGCTTCTTGGAGTGGCTTTTGAAAACAATAGACTGGATAATATTAAGGATTATTATACTCTGTCTGAGATATCAATGATGGACATTCTTGCATTAAATGACATAATGCAACTGGAAAATCTCTCTTGTGATAACTTAATACAGGCTAATATTGATTTTGCTGACAGAATCTATGAAGAAGCAAGGCTTTTAGAGAGATATGAAGGGGCTGGAAAAATTTCTGATGAATTCAAATTAGCGCATAAGAAATATGATTTAATGAGGACTTTTTTATGGCAAAATAGCATAAAAACCTCTGAGAAGTGCAAGGGGTTTAATTCAGTTGTTTATCTTTATGAATATGAGACTGAAGATTTAGGGCAAAAGGCAGTCCAGAATGTATGGAGCAAGATATTAATGGATTTAAAGGAAGAGGTTGGGGGGCAGATACTTCTTATTCCTATTGCAGTTGACAGTGATTTGGCGTCATTAGATGTTCTTTTAAGGGAGTTTAATCTTTCAAAATACCCTGTTGTAATAATTAATAATGAGAAGGTAGTAACTGAGCTTTCTAAAGTCGATGATTTAAAAGATTATCTTAAAGAATAGTATTTTTTACAATATAAATATTAAAAAACTATGACATAGTCTGAAATACATGGAATGTTCAAAATGCGGTGCTTTAAATGTCAGATTATTTGATGTTATAACAGGAGAGGGGATAATCAAACTATGCCAGTATTGCCTTTCTGAAGAAGATGCTCCTGTAGTGAAAAAACCAACTAATTCTCAATTTCAGTCAGTAAACAAGACCAATTCAATTTATGAAAGACTTTCCAAGTCTGCTGGGCTTGATGCAAAAGAGCATAAAAGAAATATTTTTGGAAGCTCTCAACAGGAACAGCTTAAACAGCAGGAAGCAACATTGAGAGGATTAGTGGATAGAAAATATGATGGAAAAGCAAAGGAGATTCCAAAGAAAAGAGAGGACTTGATTGATAATTTTCATTGGATTATTATGAGGGCAAGAAGAAACAAGAAAATGACTGTAACTCAGCTTGCAAAAAATATTGGAGAGTCTGAAGCAGTTGTTAAAATGGCAGAGCAAGGAATTCTTCCTGAAGGAGATTATAATGTTGCAAAGAAGATTGAGACTATTCTTTCAATTAATTTATTAAAACAGGAATTTGCCAAAAAAATAGAGCATAGAAAACAGCTGGGATTTGATGAGTTTTCAGCAAAGAGTCTTACTATTTCTGACTTGCATGAAATGAAAAAAGACAGTTTTGAAATAAAGCCTGAAAAAGAGCCTTATTGGAAAAGACTAATGAATGCTATTACAAGAAAAAAAGAGACAACAGAACAAATTCCTGTTGCAGAAGAAACAAACCAGGCAAGTGAAGAAACTGGTGAAGAAATGGAAACAGGAGATTTAAGGGAGATTCCAATTGAATTCAACAACACTACTCTTGAGATTACAGGAAGCATTGAGGAGGAGCAAGAAGACAAAACAAAGAAAGCTCCAGAAGAACTGACTGATGAAGATATTAATAACCTGATTTTTGGGAGAAAAAAGTAATTTATTTTGTTCTAATTTATTAGCATAACAAACTTATTTTATTAAGATAACAAACCTATAATTTTTGGGAGGCTATTGCAGAAAGTTGGACTATACTTTTTTAAAAAGAGGTGATTATTTTTCACTTTAAATTTCTCATAGCAAGCTTTATAAATGATAAGAGTGAATTCTTATTATGGAAATCAAGGTTCTTAAAAGCTCAAAAGACGAGATTGAAGTTGAACTTGAAAACATAACAATCTCTGAGATTTTGAGGGTTTATTTGAATAAAGATTCAGGCGTTGCAATGGCTGTATGGAGAAGAGAGCACCCAACAAAAAATCCTGTTCTTTTAGTGCAAACAAAGGGAAAAACTGCTAAAAAGGCAATTGATGATGCAGTTGATGCAATCACAAAAGATTTGGATAAGATTTCTGATGATTTCAAGAAATTAAAGTAATTCTAAACATATATTTTTTTGTCTGCAAATACTTATTAATTTGAGTTTTCATTGTTTTTAATGGAAAGAGTAGAGAAGATTTCTACAGGAAGCTTTGATTTGAACAAATGGCTTTATGGAGGTTATGAAAAAGATGTCATAACAATGATTGCAGGGCCTCCTGGGAGTGGAAAGACTAATTTTACAATACTTGCTTCATGTTCTCAGGCAAAGCATGGGAACAAAGTCATATTTATTGACACAGAGGGAGGGTTTTCAACAGAAAGAGTAAAGCAGATTGTTGGAAATGAAAATCTTGATGCAATACTTGGGAATATCATGTTATTGGCACCTGTAAATTTTGAGGAGCAAAAAAAATCCTTTGAGACTC
>JBFYLU010000067.1:0-5581 GCA_041305285.1 Nanobdellota archaeon | reverse complement strand
CATTGAATGTCTTTGTAAACAAAGTTGGAAATGATACAATAAAAAGTTATTCATGGAAAATCAATGGAAGCACACTAACAACAACTGTGCCAAGAATTACTCATACTTTTGAAGAGATTGGAAACTATCCAGTTGAAATCACTGTGGAAGACACTGCAGGAAGAGTTTCTTCAAGAACATTTAATGTTAATGTTGGAAGTTTCATTAATGTCCTAAATTCAAGGATAAATAAATCCAAACTAGACTTGCAAAGAATTGAAACTCAATTGTTAAATTTCAGCCAGTTTGAAAAAACAGGAATATTACAGGTTATAAATATAGACAGATTAAAAAGCAATATCACGCAAGTAGAAAGTCTTTATGGGCAATCAAATTATGAAGGAGCAGTTGCATTGCTTCTTTCATTAGATATTCCAGAATCAATTATTGCAGGAATAAAAACAACTTCTGTTCCTTTTTATCCAAACAAGGAAAATGTTAATTTAGATGTTGTTGGAACTAATTATGAGGCAAGCAAAGGAGGAGAGTATGCAAATGCAATTGTTACCTGGCACACTACAAATCTAGACACCAGTGTAAAATATTCCAAGATAGTTGCCCAGTATGAAGGAGGAAGAGAAGAATTAATCTTGAATGTTATTGAATTAACTGCCAAGAAAAAAACTCCAATGAATTATAGTTCAAACATCTATATTGAGGATATAGATGACCTGGCTTTTGCAGCAGCATATGGACAAAATACTTCTTCTGGTTATGTTAAAATTCCCCTAGATGCTCAAGAAAAAACAATAACTTTCTCTACAACAGAAGAAATAAGCTTCGTTGATATCCCTCTTTTTATATCTCCTGCATTGAGCAATCTTGTTCTTATAGGAGATGTTGATGAAGAGCAAAGACAAATGAGATGGGCATTATTCATATTGCTTATTTTCTTTTTGCTTATCGCTGGATTGATTACTTATATTGTTCTCCAGCAATGGTATAAGACAAAATATGAAACTTATTTATTCAAGGACAGGAATCATTTGTTTAATTTAATAACTTACATACAAAATTCAAAGAAAAAAGAAATGCCTGAAGCAGAAATGATAAAAAAACTAAAAAAAGCAGGATGGAATTCAGAGCAGATTACTTATGTTATGAACAAATACATTGGAAAAAGAACAGGCATGCTTGAAATCCCAATAGACAAATTCTTAAGTTGGTTTAGAAAAAAGGAAAATGCTGGAAATATTGCACAAGCAAGGACAGTTCCTTCACCAATGATGGCGCCTGGAGTAGCGAAGCCAATTGTTCCTGTTCAGAGAAATTTCCCAGCTCAAAGGTTTTCAGGAAATCCTGTTCAGCCAGGAAAAAAAGAATTTTTTCAAAAATAGTCAATAAATCACACAAACCTTAATAAACCTAAAATAATAAATCTATAATATGCTAAAAATAATAAAGGATTTTTTTAAAAGAGTGTTTTTGGGGATTTTCAAGGACAGAAAAGAAGTAAAACTAGGATTTTATGGTCCTCCAAATGCAGGCAAAACAAGCCTTGCAAACAGGATATGCAAGGATTTCACTGGAGAAGAAATTGGAAGTGTTAGCAAGATTCCTCATGAAACAAGAAATGTGCAGTTCAAGGAAAAAGTTGAGATTCAATACAAGGGCAAGAAAATGACTTTCAAGCTTGTGGATACTCCTGGAATTGCAACAAGAATTGACTATGAAGATTTCTTAAAGTTCAGGATGAAGAAAAAAGAATCCAAGAAAAGAGCCAAAGAAGCAACACAAGGAGTAGTTGATGCAATAAAATGGCTTGATGACATGGATTTGGTTGTTGTTGTCTTGGATGCAATGGAAAACCCATATAATCAAGTGAATATCACAATAATAGGAAACCTTGTTGCAAGAAAAATTCCAGTTCTCATTGTAGCTAATAAAATTGACTTGAAAAAAGCAGACATAAAAAAAATAGAGTCTGCATTTCCTGAATATGAAACCATTGGAATCAGCGCAAAATACGGAAAGAACCTGGAGGAGTTCTACGAGGCTGTCTTTAGGCTTGCAAAGAAGCTTTAGTAACAATTAAAAATATATATTGCATCATATATAAAGAGAACCAAGGTTCTCCTTATCAACCTTTCCTATTAAATTAGGCTCAAGGCTGATTGGGAACAAGGTTCTCCTTATCAACCTTTCCTATTAAATTAGGCTCAAGGCTGATGAAACTATCAAATAAAAAATGGCAAAAAAAAGAGGAAAACTATCTAAAATAAATGGCTTTTCTATTCAGTTCATGCCTTATTCAGAAATAAGGAGTTTGAAGTCTAGTGATAGGATAAGAAAAATACTTGAGATTATATTGGGAAGCAACATACTTATTCTTCAGGGGAGATTAGAGCCAGAAGAAGAAACAAGGCTTATAGAAGACACAATGGCAATGATAGGGCATGTTCATAATTTCAAGGGAATTGAGCTTGCAGTGATTGGAAATGGAGACAGGCAGGGATTTTTTAGCCAGATGAGAAATGGTTTGGTAAATGCTCTTTCAGGCGGAGATTTGGGAGCAATAACAATAATTGGACCAGCAACAATAGTAAAGGAGATTAAGAGAAATCCTAAAAAAGTTGAGTTGCTTATGAGCAGATAAATCTTTAAAAATAACTAGTTCTAAACGAATTTATGAGAAATTATGCTATTTGTCTGGAGGTTTTTGTTGAAATAAGCGAGAAAGAGCTGGAAGGATTAAAGGACAAGCCATTAAATCATGTTTTAAGATTTTCAAACAATGTTGAGGGAGAAGAAGATTATGATATTCCAATGGAGTTTAGATTGGCAAGCAATCAAGAAGAGAATTTAAGAATTGAGCAGAATCCAGACAATGTTTATTTTGGTGAGGCTGAGAATGTAAGTTTTTTGATTAACCAGGAAGTTTATGATATTCTTAAAGAAAGAGGAAGTTATGGGCAAAGATTTTATCATGGAGGGAAATTAATAGTCCATGTAAAGGATAGATAATTTTATTAAGCAAAAGTTCTTTTATTCATTATCTAAAATTTAAATCATAAAATGCCTAATCAATGTGTTCATTGCGGAAAAATTTATCCTGCAGGAAGCAAGGAATTGCTAACTGGGTGCAATGCGTGCGGAAGCCATTTCTTTTTTTACATTAAAGACGAGCAAATGGCGAGATTAAAGGAAAACCCAATAGAAATTGCACAAGAAGATAAAAAAGTCATAGAAAAAGATATAAGAGAGATAGCAGGAATCACAGACACAGAAGCTCCAGTAATACTTGACATTGAATCTGTAAGAGCAATTGGAAGCGGGAAATTTGAAATTGATTTGATTAACTTGTTCAGAAAAGACAGGCCATTGATTTACAAATTAGAAGAAGGAAAATATATAATTGATTTGGCAACAACATTAAACCAAAATGCAAAGGACATAAAAGAAATAAGAAATCCAGATGAACAAAATTGATTCTATACTGCAAGAAGTGCTTAAACAAATTGAGCCTCCTAAAGAAGACTTGAAGATAATAGAAAATTCCCTGAAAGACATTCTTGAAAGAATAAAACAAAAAATAAAGAAGTTAAAAATAAATGCTGAAATTTTTGTTGGAGGAAGCTTTGCAAAAAATACTGTAATAAAAAAAGACAAGTATGATGTGGATGTGTTTATCAGGTTTGACAAAAAGCATGAAAAACAAGGAATTTCAAAACTCGCGGCAAAAATCCTTGAAGGAATTAAGAATGTTGAAGTAATTCATGGAAGCAGAGATTATTTTGCAATCAGAATATCCCCTGAGTTTGTTATTGAATTAATTCCTGTGATAAAAGTTTCAAAACCAGAGCAGTCAGAGAATATAACTGACTTGTCATACAGCCATGTGAATTACATTAAAAAGAAAATAAAAAACAAGAAAATTCTTGATGAAATAAGAATAGCAAAGGCATTTTGCTATGCAAACAACTGCTATGGGGCTGAGTCTTATATAAGCGGATTTAGCGGATATGCAATTGAGCTCCTTGTTTATTATTACAAGGGTTTTTTAAAATTTCTCAAGGCAATGATTAAACTAGACGGAAAAAAAGAAATAATTGACATTGAAAAGCATTTTAAGAAAAAAACAGATGTATTGATTGACTTGAATGCATCCAAGCTGTTTTCTCCAATAATCCTGATTGACCCTACATTCAAGCAAAGAAATGCTCTTGCTGCTCTTTCAAAGGAAACTTTTGAGAGATTCAAGGATGCTGCAAAGAATTTCCTGAAAAATCCAGAGTTAAAAGCATTTGAAATAAAGAAAACAGACATTGAACAATTAAAAAAAGATGCAATTAAAACCAAGCAAGAATTTATTTTGCTTCAAGCAGAAACAAATAAGCAAGAAGGAGATATTGCTGGAAGCAAGTTGCTTAAATTTTACAGGCATCTTGAATCTGAAATTGGAAAATTATTTGAGATAAAAAACAAAGGATTTAATTACAATGGCAAAAAAGCAGCAAGGTTCTTTTTTATAGTTAAAAGCAAAGGCGAGATAATTTCCATGGGTCCAAAAGCAGAGGATAAGGAAAGTGTTGCAAAATTCAAGGCAAAGCACAAGAATACTTTTGTTAAAGATGAGAGAGTGCTTGCAAAAGAGAGAATGACTCATTCATTGAAAGAATTCATTGATTTATGGAGCAAGAAAAATGCTCATAAAATAAAAGAAATGTATGTTGTTAAGCTAACTTCTCTGTAATTATCTGACTCTTGGAAGGGACTGAGCTGTGTCTCTTCTTTCTGTTCTTTCTGGAAGTTCTTCAACAATAAATATAACTGGGCCGTAATTTGCAAATTTTAGACTATCGTTATTTTCGAGAACATGTTCTTTCATTGGCTCTAGTCTCTTGTCATCAATAGTTGTTCCGCAAGTAGAAGAATAGTCTTTGAAAATATACTGGTCCTTTTCTGGATTATAGGTTATTAAAGCATGTCTCTTGGAAACAGCTGGAACTCCAAGATTCTGAGAAATCTCTCCATTTGAAAGTTCACCCAATTGGATTAATTGTTCTGAATCTTTTTCAACTATTCCAATAGTAATTTGCTCTACTCCAGATTTTATTAAATTAGTTAAATTATGCGTTCTTAGAGTAACCATATCACAAAGATTTGCTATTCTTGTCATTTTAATCCACTCTCTGAGTCCCTTCATTAGTATTTAATTCCATTTCTTCTCCACCTTGGGAAAAAATAAGAGGGCCATAGCCAGTATCAAGAGACTTGGTAAGATAAATTTGGTCTCCTGTTTGAAGAGATTCTTTTGGATGAGTTTCATCAATAAAAATCCAGTTATTTCCTCTTTTAATCCTTGAATGATTAGTTAAGGAATAATCAGTATAAACAAACTCATCTTTTATAGCATCATAAACAAGAATTGCATGGCTTCGTGAAATTTTTCTAAAATGCGGATTGCCTGAATTTTTTCCTGGTTGAATAACTGATTTTTCTCCTCTTCCAATAGAAATGGCATTTCCGTGTTTTTCAAGAAGACTAGATAAATCATGTCTTGTGTTTGTAGGTGAATCAAAAAGTGTTGCTTTTTTCATTT
>JBFYLU010000066.1:0-9587 GCA_041305285.1 Nanobdellota archaeon | reverse complement strand
AGGGAGGGCACCTGTTGTTTAATATGGATTCAGTAACTGAAACAAGAGGAGAGAAGGGAGAAAGGTTAGTTAAAAGGTGTGATGCTATTTGCAATAAAATTAATGAGGAGGGAGTTAATTTGGATAGGATGGCAGTTTTTAGTGATGTTAAAGACAGGCAAGGAGCAGTTTATTATTGTGGATTAGGAAACGAAGATTGTCCTGTGGCTTATCTGTGCCAGAAACTTAATGAAACTATACAACAACTAGAAAGACATTCCCATCCTTATCAATCAGAGCCGAGGTTCATCGGTTAAAATGCAATCAATAAGATACGAAGCCTCAAAGGAAATATCTCATGGACATGAGATGCCTAATCTTGGGTGTCTTAATCTAATGAGAGAAAGAGATTTCTCTGGTTTGGTTTTTAGAGTGTTTGCTTCAATAACTGAAAGGCCTGCAACAATAGAAGTTGGAGAGAGTGTTTTTTATCCTGAAAAATTCAGAGATGCGAGAAAAGCAAGAGAGATTTATGATTCTATAACTAATGTTAGTGATTTCATGGCTGTTGTCAATGGAAGAAATAGGCTACGAGGGAATATGGTTCCAATGGGTGGCGGAGATGATGACATTATGATAGAAGAGATAGATCATTATGATGATCTTTAATCAGCGAAATATTTATAAAGTATACATTTATAGTGTATACATAGAGGTATATACAATACCTCAGTACATCTCTGAAGTTAAAGTTCAAACTTTAGCTAAGGAGTTGCACCTCTTTTCAACCTCAGCCACATAGCTTCTTAGGAAGATGTGGCACTTTTTTTTGAGGCAAAAAGATTAAATTCAAAGACACCAAAATGGATATATTTGACAACACAATTCTTTGCAAGAAATGCGAGAACAAGATGAATAAAGAACAAATCATTAAAAACGGGTTTGTAATAAGAACAATGTCTTGTCCTAAATGCAGTTCAAGAATCATTCATCCAGTGGATGAGCAGGAGTATGGAAAGTATATTAATCTGAAGAATAAACAATTTAAAGTCAAGATGAGACTTGTTGGAAACAGTTATGCTGTTTCAATTCCAAAGGAGATAGTAAGCTTTATGAATGAGCAGACTAAGATTATGGATGAAATGGTTAAGTTATGCTTTGAGGATTTTGGAAGATTAAGCTTAAATTTTGGAGGAGAAAAATCATGGCAGATGAAAAAGGAATAAAATTACATGTTGTTGAAGCATTGCAAGATGACGCATACAAAGGAATTGCAAGAATAGACTCTGAAGTAATGAGAGAATTAGGAGTTAGAAGAGGAGATGTTGTTATTATCAAAGGAAATAGAGAAACTGTTGCAATTGCAGACAGAGCTTATCCTGCAGATGTTGGAGAAGGAATCATAAGAATTGATGGAATTCTAAGAAGAAATGCAAGAGCTGGAATTGGAGAAATAGTCACAATTTCCAAGGCAGAAATTAAAGAAGCTAAAAAAGTAATGATTGCTCCTGCACAAAAAGGAATCATGGTTCAGGCAGAGCCAGAAGGATTAAAGCGTGGATTGCTTGGAAGAGCTGTTGTCAAGGGAGATGTTGTTGTTTTAGGAGGGGTTCAAAGAAGAAGAGATTTATTTTCTGAGATGGGATTAGGAGAAGAGTTTGGAAGCATGTTTGGAGAAGAATTTGGAAACATGCTTGGAAATCTTGGAGGAGGAATAACTCAGATTAAATTTTTAGTTGTTAATACCAGTCCAAATCAGCCAGTATTCATAAGTGAGAATACTGAACTAACTTTAAGTTCCAAGGCAGTTGAAATCACAGATGAAAAAATTCCTGAAATAACTTATGAAGATATTGGAGGATTAAATGAAGAAATCAAGAAGATTCGAGAAATGGTAGAGATTCCATTGAAACATCCTGAGATATTCCAGAGACTTGGAGTAGAAGCACCTAAAGGAGTTTTATTGCATGGGCCTCCTGGAACAGGTAAGACACTTTTAGCTAAGGCAGTTGCAAATGAATCAGATGCAAATTTTATATTATTAAATGGGCCTGAAATAATGTCCAAGTTTTACGGAGAGTCAGAAAAGAAAATAAGGGATATCTTTGAAGAAGCAGAAAAAACAGCACCTTCTATTGTTTTTATTGATGAGATTGATGCAATTGCTCCTAAAAGAGAAGAGGTTCATGGAGAAGTTGAGAGAAGAGTTGTTTCTCAAATTCTTACTATGATGGATGGCTTGAAATCAAGAGGAAAGGTTATTGTTATTGGAGCTACTAACAGAGTCAATGCAGTTGATCCTGCATTAAGGCGTCCTGGAAGATTTGACAGGGAAATTGAAGTTGGAGTTCCAGACAAAGTAGGAAGACTGCAAATTCTTAAAATTCACACAAGAGGAATGCCATTAAAGAATGTGGTTTTAGATGAACTTGCTTCATTAACTCATGGATTTGTTGGAGCAGATTTGGAATCTCTTGCAAAAGAATCTGCAATGAATGTTTTAAGGAAATATTTGCCTCAGATGAAACTAGATGAAGAAGAGCAAATCCCACAAGAAGTTCTTGAAAAATTAATTATTCATCAGAGTGATTTCACAGATGCATTAAAAGTTGTTCGTCCTTCAGCTATGAGGGAGGTGTTTGTTGAAGCTCCGAATATTACTTGGGATGATATTGGAGGATTGGAGTCTGTTAAGCAAGACTTGGCAGAAGCTGTTGAATGGCCCTTGAAGCATCCAGAGTCATTCAAGAGAATTGGAATTCGTCCAGCAAGAGGAATATTGCTTTATGGGCCTCCTGGAACAGGTAAGACTCTTTTAGCAAAGGCAGTTGCAAAAGAATCAGAAGCTAATTTTATCCAGATTAAAGGACCTGAACTATTATCCAAATGGGTTGGTGAATCAGAAGAAGGAGTAAGAAAGATTTTTGAGAGAGCAAGACAAGTTGCTCCTTGCATTGTGTTTTTTGATGAAATTGATTCACTTGCAGGAAAAAGAGGAAATGAAGTTGGCACAAAGGTTACTGAAAGAGTCTTGAATCAATTGCTTGCTGAGATGGATGGCTTGGAAGACTTGCATGATGTTCTTGTTATTGGAGCAACTAACAGGCCAGACATGCTTGATTCAGCATTGCTAAGACCAGGAAGATTTGACAAGATATTATTAGTTAATGCTACAAATGAAAAAGGCAGGGAAAACATACTTAAGATTCATACAAAGAACATGCCTTTATCAAAAGAAATCAAGCTTGCTGAAATTGCAAAAGAAACAGATGGATATACTGGAGCTGATTTGGAAGGTGTTGTCAGGGAAGCTGGTTTATTGGCATTAAGAGAAGACATAACAAGCAAGGAAGTAAAGAAAAAGCATTTTGAAGAAGCCTTAAAGAAAGTAAAGCCAAGCATTACTAAGAACACCATTGAAGTTTACAAGAAAGTTGAGGATAATTATCTTAGGTCTGCAAAGGCAGCAATACCTATTGAAAGCTCTTATTTAGGATAAGTTATTACTTATTTTTGAATAATTTCTAAGTTAGTATTGCAAAGAGTTACTCTTCTATTAACATTTAAAAATATGTTTTATATCTGATTATTATGGAAAAAGATAAAGTAATTCAAGCAGGAAAAATTGCAGTGGAAGCAAGAACATATGCAAGGGAGTTGATTAAACCAGGAATGCCTTTGCTTGAAATAGCTGAAAAAATAGAGTCCAAGATAATTGAACTTGGAGGATTGTTAGCATTTCCAGTAAATCTAAGCATAAATGAAATTGCAGCTCATTACACTCCAAGTCATGATGATACAACCCTGGCTCAGGGATTATTAAAAGTGGATTTAGGGGTTCATGTTGATGGATGGATAGCAGATACTGCTTTTTCTCTTGATTTGGAAGGGAATTCTGAAAACACAAATTTAATCAGAACAGCAGAGCAAGCACTTGAAAATGCAAAATCAATAATTCAGGCAGGTATATCAACAGATGAAATTGGAAAAGAGATTCATAGAACAATAATGTCAAGTAATTTTAATCCAATTGTTAATCTTTCAGGACATGAAGTAGACCAGTATGACTTGCATGCTGGAATTTCTATTCCTAATTTTAATGATACAAAAAATAAAATTCTTAAAAAAGGAATTTATGCAATTGAGCCTTTTGTAACAGCAGGAAGCGGAAAAGTTCATGATGGAAAACCTTCTGGAATTTATCTTAAACTTGAAAGCAAGAATGTCAGAAGCCCGGTAGCAAGAGAAGTTTTGGAGTATATTATTGATGAGTATGGAACACTTCCTTTTTGTTCAAGATGGCTTGTAAAACAATTTGGAACAAAGGCATTGATTGCATTAAAGCAACTGGAAGAGCAAGGCAATTTGCATCAGTTTGCACAATTAGTGGAGTCTTCAAAAAGAAAAGTTGCTCAAGCAGAAGATACTGTTTTATTGGAAAAAGACAAGACTATTGTTACAACAAAATAATTTAATTGTACTTAACAAGAGCGTCTTCAATTATTCGTGATATTGGTTTTTTTGTTTTAGCACTTTCTTCTTTTAACCTTTTAATCAATCTATTTTCTAAAGTAATGTCTATCCTCGCCCTTCCCAAAGGCCATTTTCTTGTCTTGTCATATTCTTCCAGAGTTTCAAATACTTCTTTGTATTTTTTCTTTATTCTATTAATTGTTTTATTATTTAATTGCATTTTTAAGTCTCCATTCTATTTGCCTAATATCAGTCAGATTCTTACTTGCTATTGAGAGTGTATGATGCAATAATAAATCCCTGTCTGGACTTTTATTATTTTCTTCTGCAAAAACAAATGCCAGGAATATCGCTGTTCTTTTATTCCCATCTGTAAATGGATGATCCACTAAAATAGCTCTCCAAAGATAAGCTAATTTTTTGTAATCTCCCATCTTCTTATTTTCCTGAATCTGAATTGCAAAATCTATGCTTGAATCACTTCTTAATCCCCCTCCAAATCCCTTATTTATTCTAAGCAAGTCTTCTTTACTAATATTCATACACATAAAAAATAGTAAGTAATATATAAATCTTTCTACGCTCTTTTACTGGATAATTTTTCTGCTCTTTAATCTTCTTGATTTTGGAATAAAGTTGCTGATTTTGTCCTCTGATGCTTTTCCTGTTCCCAAGAAATCCTCTTTATGTTTGATTAATAAGAATCCTTTTTTTCCACTCTTGAATTGCAAGTCTCTTCCTTCCATCCATTCTTGAAGAAGTTTATCATCAAGTTCAAAGATGTTTTTTGTTGCCTGATTTCCAAGAATCTGGCTTCCTTCTATGCTTAGCCTTATTATTTCCTCCCCATTTTTATCTATGAAGGTCTTGGCAAAATAAACTCCTGCTCTTTCTATTGGAATTGCATACTCTAATTCATTTAGTTTATTTTCATTTAAACTGCCTTGAAACAGGAAAATTCTTTCTGCTCCTATTTTTATAAGCATGCCAGGAATTTCTTTTATTCCAAACTGGGATTTTAGCAAGTCAGTTATTGCTTTTTTTTCTTTTTCATTGAATATTTTTAGTGTCATTTTAATCTCCTGAATTTTGCAATAAAAAAACCTTCACTATTGTTGTCCTGAGGATAGACTCTGCAGGCTTTTTTTACTTCACTTGAGTATTTTTTATTATCCCACTCAGTTATTCCTTCTCTGCATTTTACTGGAAGGCTTATTTCTTCAATCTGGATTTTGCCCTTGAATTTTTCCAATGCAAAATCAATTATTTCTTCATTTTCTTCTGGAGCATGAGTGCAAGTGCTGTAAACAATTTCTCCATTAGGCTTTAGGATTTCAAATGCAGCTTCAAAGAGATTTTTTTGAATCTTTGACAAAGTGGTTATTGTGTTTGGATTCCACATTTCACATGTTCTTGCTGAGCTTCTTAAAGTTCCTTCTCCAGAACATGGAGCATCCAAGAGAATTTTGTTAAAGAGAATGTTTGCTTTTTGCATTCTTTTGCACAGTGCAACTCCTTCTTTTTTTGTGATTATTGCATTTGTAACTCCGCAACGCTCTGTGTTGGATGCAAGAACCTTTAATCTTCCTAAGCTCACCTCATTTGCAATTATTGTTCCTGTGTTTTTCATTTTAGCTGATATCTGAGTTGTTTTGCTTCCTGGAGCAGCGCATAAATCAAGAACAAGTTCATCTTTTTTTGGATTTAAAGACAAGGCAAGAACTGGAAGCATGCTTGCAATTTCTTGAATATAGTAATAGCCAAGAAGATGTTCCAGGCTTCTTCCAAGTTCACCTGGCTGCAAATCACTTTCAATTATCATTATTTCTGGATATTCTTTGAAGGGCTGATTGATTTTCCAGCCATTAGCTTGAAGCCTGGTTTTTAGCTTGTCTGGAGAGATTTTAAGAGTGTTGCATCGTATTGAGTTTACAGGAGGAACTTCAAGAATACTTAGATAGTCTTTGAAATCCTCTTGTTTTTTCAAGAGTTTTTTCATTCTTTCTATAAATAGTGGCTTGAGTTTTTGCATTTTAGAATTCTCCCAGTGTCTTTTGCTTTTTTCCTGCTATTATTTCTTTTATATTTATTCCAAATACCTGGAATATATTTTCAACTGCTGGAATTATCTGCCTGTCCAAATAATATTCTATGTTATACTCTCCTTTTTCATCTGGAAGCTTTACTTTTTCCCTTACTAGCTTTGCTTTTTTTCCTTTTTGAATTTCAGCAATGTAATACTCAATCAAGCTTCCCATTGTTACTGGAATTTTCTTTTCTTGCATTTTTTTTGCTGCAATAACATGAGGGGAAATTGCCTTGTATTCTGAAATAGGTTTTTTCAGCTGGGTTCTTATTAAAATATCGCTTTTTTGAATTTCTCTTTTCTTGACTTTTTGTATTATCTCCTTTACATATTCAAGTGCTTTTTTTTCATTTCCTTCCTTTAATATCTGCCTTAGTACACTGTCCTGGACTTTTCTTGCTAATGGACACCAGTCTCTTCTTACTGTTTCAAAACCTCTTATTTTTATTTTGTCATCTTTGCTTATCATTGCGTATTTTTTCTTTGCTCCAATTGTTCCTGCCCTTGTTGTAACCCATAATCCCCTTGTGAAAAAATCTTCTAACTCGAGTTCCATTATTCCTGGGAGCTCTGAATTTAGTTTCTTTAGCAGAGAAAAAACTTCTGATTCAGATTTTCCTTTTTTTGAAAAAGCTATTGAATCTGTGTTATGTGCTAGGATATAATTTGCGAAGAATCTATGATTATCCTTAACCTCAATATCATACACATATTCTGGGGTTTTTATCTGCTTTATACTTTTTACTGCTTGTAAATCAAATTCAAAATCTTTGATAAACTTTTTTTTCAAATTTTTTGTTTTTATATTTGCTAATTTATTCTTGCGTTCTAATATAAACCCTATTTTTTCAGCAAAATCTTCTTTGTTTTTTAGAATGATATTCTTGGAGTAACTTTGGCTGGTAAATATTTTATCTTTTTCTTTATATTTATTCATTGAATTCTCCTTGAATACTGAATGAGAAATACCTACTCTATAAAGCAATTTTCTTACTTCTTGTATATACTTTTCTTCTATAGAAGTATATTTAATTATCGGAGCATTATTTCTGATTATAACGCATCCGTCTGCAGAAAATAATCCTCTGATAAATGAAGCAATATTTTCCTCCTTTTCTTCAAATAGCCATGCTGGGATATTTTTTCTTCCTTTTTCGTCTCTAAAATCCTTGCTTATTAAATTAATTAGTTTTAATCCATTAATAGTCAAATCTCCTTTTCTTGTTTTACTCCACCAATAATTTCTTATATATCCTTTTTTTTGCAATGGAATTATCAGATTGTTTAGTACTTCTTCTTTATCTAAACCCAGTGAAAGTCGCAAATAGTAATCTTTGCCTGCTTTATTTCTCATAAAACTTCCATCCCCAATAAAATAACCCATAAACTCATAAACTTCTTTTGGAAAGTCTTTACTCTTTGAATCCTTATAAGGTATTTTTTTTAATGAAATAATTGTATTTGCTTTAGTTTTTATCTCTCCTGGTTTTATTTCAATAATCCTTTTTAGAGGATTTTCTTTTTTGTTATTGCTTTGATTAAACCGAGTAGATTGATAAGCCATTAGGGAGTGATCTTCAGTTACTTTTATATCCCAATTATTTGTAAAATTAATTTGATACATTTTTTTATCACTTTTATGCCTCATAACATATTCAATTGGACTAAAGACTGAATTCCCTTTTTCATCTAATGTTAATACTTTTATCTTTTCTTTGAAATTATATTCCTTTCCTTGATTTTTATTGTCTACTTTTTGAAATAAGTCTCTTATTTCTTTTTCATATACTCTTTTTCCTTCTTTCACTATAATCTTTGTTGTTCCTTCTACACTATCCCCATAATTAACTGGATACCCTTGTTTGTTTATTTTCTCAATAACTTCTTTTATTGTTTTTTTTGCAAATGCTGCTGTTGCTGCTGCAGCTTCCCTGCAATAATATCTTGCTCCGAAAAATCCCTGATAACCATAAGCTGCGTTTGCTAAAAGCTTATAGGAATTGCTTCTTGCTTTTTTGACATTGTCTGGCTTGTCTTTTAATTCCTGCTTGTATTTTTTTCTTTTTTCAATTATTTCCTTTAGCATTTCTGGGAAAAATCCTTGTTTTTTTGAGAAGTAAACCTCTTTTCCATCCACTTCAATGTGATGAGCATTTTTATCAGGAGATTCAAGGAAAGTTGATTTTGAAAGATTATAGGTTACAATTGTGCTTCCATAACTGCTTGTGAAATCAAACATTGCAACATCTTCATATAATCCTGGAATTGGCTCAAGCACAAAAGCCCCTTCATATGCTCTTAGTCTTTTTCTTTCTCCTATCTCATCATAGGTTGCTCTTTTTTCTGGGATTTCATTGAACTTTTCAAGATTATGAATTATGAATGCTTCTACATTGCTTGACATGCCGTTTCTTGAAAGAGTGTAAGGAGGCTCTCTTGTTATTTTTGAGAATTCCTTTAAGTCCTGCCAGAATTTTTCAAAAAGCTTTAATGTGAGAACTGAATCATGAAGGCAGTATTCAAAATAAGAATTCCATTCAGAGTGGTCTTTTATTTTTGAGGAGTGCCTGAATTTAAAATCTTTTTTTTGGTCTCCAAGGAATTCTTTTGATACTTCATCCAAGCTTAGGGTTTCTGATTCCATGTACTGGGAAAAAGCTGTTCTTATAAATTTCAGCAAGTCTATGTGAACTATTCCTTTTATTTTTGAAGATGAGTCAAATCCTGCTGTGAGTCTTGGCTGTGAGCCATCTAATCCAAGAGCAAGTTTTACTTTGTGCAGTTCTGCCCTTGCTTTAATATAAGGCATATCAAATCCATCTGAGTAATATCCTACAAGAAAGTCAGGGGAAATTTCTTTAACATATTCTACAAACTTCTCAAGCATTTCTTCTTCGTCTTTTAGGCATTCTACAAAGTCAGGAGCTGAATCTGATTTTTTCCATGTAAGGACTTTCTTGAAATTTTCTGATACAAGTGAAATCATTAGAATTTCTCCTTCTCCAAGCTTTATTTCATCGCATTCAATGTCATAAACAAGAGTTTTTGG
>JBFYLU010000065.1:0-5224 GCA_041305285.1 Nanobdellota archaeon | reverse complement strand
AAAGAGTAGAGAAGATTTCTACAGGAAGCTTTGATTTGAACAAATGGCTTTATGGAGGTTATGAAAAAGATGTCATAACAATGATTGCAGGGCCTCCTGGAAGTGGAAAGACTAATTTTACAATACTTGCTTCATGCTCTCAGGCAAAGCATGGGAACAAAGTCATATTTATTGATACAGAGGGAGGGTTTTCAACAGAAAGAGTAAAGCAGATTGTTGGAAATGAAAATCTTGATGCAATACTCGGGAATATCATGTTATTGGCACCTGTAAATTTTGAGGAGCAAAAAAAATCCTTTGAGACTCTTTTAAAACAATTAAAAATTGAACAGGTTGGATTAATTGTTATTGATGGAATGGCAATGCTTTATAGGTTGGAATTAGGAGATGCCTTGAAGTCGCAGGATGATTCAATGATAAAGCAAGTTAATAGAGAGGTTGCAAAACAAATGAGGGTGCTGGCAGAGATTGCAAGAAAGAAAAATATTCCTGTAATTATTACTAATCAGGTTTATGAGAGTTTTGTTCCAGAAGAAGACTGGAAAAAAGGAATAAGAGGAGAGACAAATATTGTTGGGGGAGATTTGTTTAAGTATTGGAGCAAGTGCATTATTGAATTAAAAATTGAAAATGGGAAGAGAAAGGCAATACTGCAAAAGCACAGGAGCTTGCAGGAAAAAGAGCTGAATTTTGAAATAAGAAATCTTGGAATTTTTAAGAAAAGCTTTTTTTAGTAAATTATCACCTCTTTAGTCAAATAACTGTGTTGATTTGACTTTGTTTTTGGATTATATTATTTATTAAGAGGATAAAATCTGAGTAGATTTAATATTAACTTGCAAAGAACTAATAATAACTTACTAATCTTCCTGGCAGAACAGTTAATTCTGGAAGGTTATATGGATGAGAAAAATCTGAGAGCATATTGACAATATTTGAAGGTGGCTGGTATGAATCTCTTTGTGGGGGAATAAGTTCAACAATTCTTACTGGTTTTTTTCTTTGAAATTGCAATGGTTTTTGATTTTTTACTCTTAAGAGAACTTCATCTGCAGATAATACTGCTTCATCATCTGCTCTTGCATTTGCAAGCATTTTATCTATTTTATTTGGCATTTTATTTGGATATTCCCAGGTTATATAAGGATTTTGATAATTATTTATTGGATGAGGATTATTCTAGACTTATGACTCTGATTGCAGGCATGCCTGGGATAACTTTTTCTGCTGGGACATCAAATTCTGGAAATTGATAAGAAGGAACACTTCCAGGATAGTTAATAACCTTTGAAACATGATTATAATTAGTTGTTATTGCTTCTTTATGAAGTGGAAATATCTCTCCGATACCTGAGGGATTTCCTGTTGCCAGTCTTTTTTTTCTTTCTTGTTTTTCTTGCTCTTGCTGTATTGGATTTAACAAGGATGCCACATCATCTGCATTCATAGGAGTTTCATCGCTTGTGTTTTCCTGAAGCAATTTATACATTCTGTCAATAGCTGATTCCAATAGTCTTTCTGTCATGAATAAATCAAATAAATAACCCTATTTAAATGTTACTATTCTTAAGTAACATCTTTACTGCACATCCTTTTGCGGGTATTTATCCTTTAGTACTCATATATTATTTTAAAGAAGTTTTTCTTTTGATTGGCATGGCAAAGGATATCAGATTTGAGGTTGTCAAGAAAATTGCTGAAACTAGGTTTAGAATCAACAAGCTGAATGATATTTCAAAGTTTGATGCTTCAAGTCCTCCAAGTGTTTTTATTGGAAGCAAATTGAGATATCCATTAGTGAATGTTGGGATAATGAGCCCATTGCAAAGAGACGAGGATGCTTGGGTTTATGATGCAGAAAAATACTGGGCAGATAATAATTTTGAGATAAGCGATGTAATTCATTTAAGGAATAATCTTCTTAATTCCAGATTTCAAAGCAGGGTTAGTGATACAAGGCTGAACAAAAAATTTGTTTCTATTGCCCAAGAGATTGCAATTGCATCCAAGCCAGTGGATGTTGAGATAGAATTAAATAATCGAGTCAGGTTTGGAAGAAACAAAGACCAGATACTTACTCCTCATGGAATGAGAGCTGGATTAAAACAGGCAAGAGTTACTTCAAATGTGAAAGTTGATGCAAGTGTTGATAGAGCAATCAATGATGAAATCAAAGCAAATGAAGCAGTCAGCATTTTGTATGACAAGAATTTTACTGAATACACTTTGAACAAGATTCTTTCTGTTGGAGTTCTTGGACTGAAGAAAAACAAAAGGCTTGTTCCAACAAGATGGAGCATAACTGCAACAGATGACATGCTTGGCAAGCACCTTCTTGAAAAAATCAGAAACTACAAATGGATTGAGAGTTTTGAATTGCATTTTGGAGAGTTCATGGGAAACAGTTATTTGATTTTATTTTTTCCAGGAGTCTGGAGTTATGAATTGTTTGAATTGTACCTGCCTGGAAGTTCCTGGAATCCAACTCAAGAAATAAAAGCTTCAACTGACATGGAAGGATTTCACGGAAGAAAAAATTATGCGTTCAATACTGTTGGAGGATATTATGCTGCAAGGCTTCCAATTCTTGAATATTTAAACAAGATAAAAAAACAGGCGAGTGTTTTAGCTGTGAGAATTGAAGGGCCTAGTTATTGGGCTGCTCTTGGAGTGTGGGTTGTGAGGGAAAGTGTTAGAAAAGCAATGAACAATAGTGCAATGAAGTTTAGTTCAAGACAAGAATTAATTGATTCTGCAAAAAAAATTGGAAAAATAAAATTTAATTTTGATTATGAGCAGATTTTCAAGCAAAGCAAACTGCTGAAGCAATTGAAAACTCAGAAGAACCTGATGGATTTTATCTAAGGAAAAACTTTATATATTGTAACATATAGATTATTGTAGAGGTGTTAGCACCTCAGAGCTTATTCTGAGAAAATCAAAATGGCAACATTAGAGATAAGGACTTTGACAATCAAAGAACTTGCTGACTTTTTTGCAAGGCAAGTTGTAGGAAGAGAAGATGAAGATATAAAGATATTTCATAGGATGCTTCATGAATATACTAATCTTGGAGGGATTTATCAATTGGATGCTAGAAGCAGTCAGATTATCAAAACTCCTGGCTTAAGAAAAAGAAAATTCTCTGCAGATTACATGATGAGAGTATTGCCTCCTGAAGACTGGGATAGTTTTATGGTTTCAGTTAAAAACAAAAGAGTTCGAGTGCAGTTAGTAAGCGGGGATGAATTTGTAGATGGTGTTGTTTATAAAACTTCTAATGGAGAGAAAGAAGAGTATTTTATCGAAGGATTTCATTCAGGGGATTTTGATGAAAGCGATTACCTTGACGAGGTTCAAGACTCGGCATAGCTTTTATAAATGACTTATTCTTAGTAATGGCATGGGATTAGAGGTGCTTATTTCAGTAGCAATCATACTCATAACTTTGGGAGTTATTGCTTTTTTTATTTTGAAAAAGAGTGGATGCGGGGTTGATTACTATTCAATGTTTATAATTGGATTGATTTGGGTTCCTGCTGGTATTATTTTAAAGATTCCAGCACTCTGGATTGTTGGAGGGATACTTTTTATAGTAGGTTTGGTTCATAAAAAAGCCTGGAGAAAGAGATGCATGTGGGTGAATTTGAAAACAGGCGATAAGTGGGCAAGGATTATAATCATACTTGCTTTACTCATATTACTTGCTGCTGGATTGTATATTATATTCAGCCAAGGAATTATTTAAAAGGAGGTAAAAAAAGATGGCAAAGTTAACAGCATGGTTGGTAACTCTTGTAGGTGTATTGCTAGTATTGCCTTTACTTGGAGTATCTGCATTGGATAATGTAAGCGCATGGCTTATTCCTATCGCAGTATTGTTAGTAGGTTTGGGTAAACTAGTTAGAAACTACGGATTAATGAAAGCTAAAAAGAGATAAGCATATATTTTATTTTTTATTTTTTTTATTTTAATTTAAAATTGACAGACAAACACAGAGGAAAAAATGACTAAAGATAAATGCACATGCAACATGGCACTTGGAGTTCTTGGAATTGCAATTATGGCTGTTGGAGTTTACTTTTTGGTTTGGGGATTTGTAATCCAAACAACTGCAAGCCTTTCATGGAGTTCATGGAACTGGAGTGCTGGATTAATGTATGTTATTGGACTTTTTCTTGTCTGCATGGGAAAGAGAGTGAAGTTCCAGGCGTGCGGAAAATGCCCAGTTCATAATTAGACAAGATTTTTATAGAATTCTTTTTTTATTATTTTATGTTTTCAAAAAGTGAAATGGAAATTTTGAAGAAGATAAATACTCCTTCAAAGATTCAGGATTTTCTTAATTCATTAAAGACTAACTTTGAACTAAATGGAGATACTTGCCTGAGTCCGCGAAGAGTTTTAAGAGAGGGGCATTGCCATTGCATGGAAGGAGCAATTCTTGCTGCTGCTATTTTAAGATTGCAGGGTTACAAGCCATTGATTGTTGACCTTGAAACTAGTAAAGATGACTATGACCATGCAATTGCTGTTTTTAATAAAAATGGGTTTTGGGGGGCATTAAGCAAGACAAATCACGCAGTTTTAAGGTATAGAGAGCCTGTTTACAAAAGCATAAGGGAATTAGTCATGAGTTTTTTTCATGAGTATTTTTTAGATAGCAATGGAAAGAAAACTCTTAGAAGATTTTCAATGCCAGTTGATTTATCCAGGTTTGACAAGTTTGGATGGCAGATTTCAGAAGAAGATGTTTGGTATATTCCAGAGCATCTTGCAAATGTAAAGCATTTTGATTTGCTGAATAAAAGTCAGATTGCTTTGCTTAGAAAAGCAGATGAAATTGAAATTAAAGCAGGAAGCTTGAGGCAGCATCAAGCACCTAAGAATTTTGTTGAGCCGTTGTATAGAAAAAAATAAAAAACATTTATATATTATAGGTAGTTCAGTCTTTTAATTAGATTATCTTTAAAATGAAAAAGAGTTTTGGAAAAAAGGCAGTTTTTTCTTTTGCTATTGCTATTATTATATTAGTTGGCTTAATGGTTTGCTTAAGTGCTGCTGAAGATTCTGAGGATAGTGGAGTTATTGATGTGATTTGGAACTGGGTGAAGGGAGTGTTTGGACAAGACGGAACAGGATATTTTTCAGAGGGTTCTTTAGTAATCCAAGCAGATGATGATGGGGATGGGGTAGAAAATGAGGTAGACAATTGCATGTATG
>JBFYLU010000064.1:0-3103 GCA_041305285.1 Nanobdellota archaeon | reverse complement strand
GAACAAAAGGCTTAGCTTTCTCATCTATATACTATAGAACTATAGTTTTTTAAACTTATTATTAAATATATTCTCATGGCCTCGTAGCTCAGCCTGGTTAAGATAAACAAAACCATTCTGAGTAAAACAGGTCTTAAACATAATGGCCTCGTAGCTCAGCCTGGTTAGAGCACCAGACTCTTAATCTGGGTGTCGGGGGTTCAACTCCCCTCGGGGCCATTTGATTTCCAAAAACTTAATATATGTTCTTTAATATATATAATCATGAGGAAGTTAATCATTTTGTTTATTGCTGTTTTTTTGATTGGATTTGCAAGCTCTGCAAGCATTAATTATCAAATTGTTGAAGACAGGGTTTTTGTTAGTGCTGATTTTGGAAAAGTTACTAATCTTGAATTCAGGTTGCCTTATGATGCAGAAACAATTGAATCTAATTCTGATTTTGAGGTTCTTGATTTTGAAACTTACAAGATTTTTCGAGTTAATTTATCTCAGAATCTTAGTTTTAGTTACATAACTGAGACAATGATTGAAAAAGGAGCAACAAAGAATTTTTTTATTATGAAAAGCACTTTTAAACAGCCATTGAATGTCACATTATATTTGCCTGAAGCAGGGGTTTTAATGAAAGATTTTTCTTTGATATTTCCAGAAAATGCCCGTATTGGAACTGATGGGAGAAGAGTATTTTTGGAGTGGAAAAATTTTAGCAATGATGAAATAGTTGTTGGGTATGAAGTGATTAATGATAAGAATCTTTTTGGATGGTATTTCTTAGTTATTCTAGTTATTGGAACCCTTGGTTTTTATTTCCTGCAGTTTAAAAAACCAATAAAAATAAAGAACAGGAAAAAAACAAAAAATAGCATTGAGAAAAGAAAAAAAGATGTCACAAGGAATTTGTTTGCAGAAGAAAAGCAAATCATTGAATATTTAATGGAAAAAAAAGGAAAAGAGTGCTGGACAAAAGAACTTGCAAGAGATTTGAATCTTTCTAAGGTAAGATTAAGCAGGAAATTAAGGAATCTTGAGCAAAAAGAACTTATTGAAAGAATTCCATATGGAAATGAAAATAGAATAAAACTGCTTAAGACTTCTTAAAACACTGAAAATCTTGTTTCATCTTGTTTCATGTATTAATTATATAGGCTTTTAGGCTTAGTATTTTAATTAAATTTGGAGATATCAAAATGAACAAAGCGATAATGGCATTTGTTTTGGCATCAGTCCTTTTACTTGGACTTGGAATTGTAAGTGCTCAGACACAAGCTGGACAAGATGGAGACAGTGGGAATGTAACTGCAACAGCTAATGCTGGGGAATCTCAGCAAATACAAGCTGGAGAAACTTACATGGCTCAGAATGGGGAGACAGTTCAAGTGCAAGGTGAAGGAGATCAGCTTAGATTGAGAGCTGGAAATGTTGAAGCCGGTACTGATGGTTTAGAAATAACTTCAGAAGGGCAGAAGCTCATGACTAGGTTATCTAATGGAAGAAATGCTGAGATAAAGATAATGCCTGACACTGCTTCAGAAAGAGCATTGACAAGACTTAGATTGAAAGTATGCAATGAGACAAACAATTGCACACTTGAGTTGAAGCAAGTTGGAACTGGGAATCAATCAAGATTAGCTTATGAAGTGCAAGTTGAAAGGCACTCAAGAATACTTGGATTGTTCCAGGCTAAGATGCAGGTAAAAGCTCAGGTAGATGCTGAAAACGGTGAAGTTATGAGTACAGGAAAGCCTTGGTGGGCATTCCTTGCTACAGAACCTGAAGAATAAAACTTCTTTTTATTTTATTTTATTTTTATTCTTCTTTTTATATTCAGAGGAAAGTAAACTACGCGGGAGGTTAAACAAAGCATAAAAAACAAAAATGAAAACAATAGCAATTTTGATGACAGTATTGTTAGCTTTAGGAATGATGGTTTCATTAGTGGCAGCTGAAGACCTAGTTGATTCAACAGACGATGTTGAACTTGCTGATGCTGGAGTAACTCCAGATTCATCTCTTTATGGATTAGAAAAAGCTATGGAAAGATTGAACTTAGCTTTTACTTTTGGAAAAGCAAACAAGGCAAAGAAAACTTTGGGATATGCTGAAGAAAGATTATCTGAAATGAGGAAAATGGCAGAAGAAGGCAATGTTGAAGCAGCTGAAACAGCTCAAGAAGAACACGATGAATTAATCAATGAGACTGCAAAATTAGTTGATGAGATTGAGAGTGATTCAAGCGAAGATGTTGCTGAAGATGCCTTGGAAGATGTTGCAGAGATTCAGACACAGATGCAAACACATAGCCAAAAGGTTGCAAGTGTAAAGAATACAATCTTGGCTAGAATGGCTGATGGAAACATGAGTGAGGAACAGTTAGCTCATTTAACTGAAGTGTTTAATAAAATCATTAACAAATCTCAGGAGATGGAACTTAAGATGGAACAGAAAAGAGAGAATGTAAGAACTAAGCTTAAGGTTTTGTCCAATAAAACTGAAGATGAACTAGATGATGTTGAAGAACAAGCTAGGGAAAGAGGAAAAGTTAAGTTAAATGAAACTGAAGAAGAAGATGAGGAGGAAGATGAAGAAGAGCTTGAAAACGAAACTGAAGACGAAGATGAAGAAGAGCTTGAAAACGAAGATGAATCAGAGGATGAGTTAGAAAATGAGACTCCAGGCAATGGAAGAAACAACTAAAAATACTTTTTATTTTTTTTCTTTTATTTTTTTATTTTTATAATTATTAGGTAAACTATTGCAAGAATTACTGTGATGTAGATTGGATATTTGATTAATGAAATTTTATCTATTGGGAAGAAAAGGATTGAAAAAAGAGAGATAAAGATAAGTGCAATGATTATTTTATTTATTGAATCATAATTTATTTTCATCTGTATTCTCTTCTTGTGTTCTTGCATTTAGTGCACTTGAAGAACTTGGTTTCTGCTTCATCGCTTGCTCTTGTTTGAACTGTCCAGAAATATGCCTTGTCATTTCCGCATGCTTTGCATTTTTCAGTCACTATTGGAAGAGTTGACTCGTCTTTTCCAGAGAATACTGCAACTTCTTTTCTTTCTTCTATTTTTTCAGAAGTCTTTAATTT
>JBFYLU010000063.1:0-16110 GCA_041305285.1 Nanobdellota archaeon | reverse complement strand
AGAGTTCTTCTGGATTAACCTGGAATGGCGCTAGAAACTTTTGTGAGTCTGCAAATTTCGGAGGATATATTGACTGGAGAATGCCTAGTATTGAGGAATTAGTAGAATTTTATCCTTCAAGCATAGGAAATACTATTACTAGTTTTGTAGGAGATCCTAGATGGGTTGGAAGCACTGCAGCAATTGAAACACAAGTTTATTCTGGAATAGATCCAATAACTGGTGTTGGAATGAGGGCAACAGATGGAGATATTAATAGAGTTAGATTAGAAGTTAAGGAATTAAAAGGGTGCACTCTTGGGCAAACAAAATATTTACAAGCTGGAAGTGGATTAGAGAGATGGATTGAAGCTCCCAAAGGATATGTTGTTACTGGTGTTGGAGCTGGATGTGATGGTTGTGATTTAACAAATCTTGGATTGCAAGTAAGAAAATTACAAGCTCCTTGCAGTCTTGGAAGCGAGGTTAAAACAATTTATGATGGTTCTGCAAATCCTGAAAAATTCTACAGAGCTCCTGAAGGATATATAATTACTGGGATTACTGCAAGAGCATCACCTGGAAATATTAAAGGAATAAAAATTGGTTATCAAGCACTTGGATTGCTTCCTAAGGAGAGATTCATGGAGATTGAGACTGGGAAAGATCACTGGACTTCTAATGTTAGTGGAGGAAATGCTCAAATGTTAAGTTGGAGTATGGCTGGGGATTATATTAAGAGTTCAAAATCAACTTCAAGTAGCAATAGCATAATTTGTGTTAGAGATGGAAGAGTAACTCCTGAGCAATCAGTTGGAGTTGGAAGCTGCCAAATGTGCAGTGAGTTAAGAACAGAAGAAACTGGTTTTGCTAGTCTTTTGGGAATTCTTTTTGGGACTACTGCAACTACAACTACTAAATGGGATTGTGTTGGATTTGATGATACTGCTTTATTGAATAACCTTGCTTCAGGTCTTGGAAATGGAGATTCATTTAACTTAAAAGTTGGATGTGGGGATAAAACCTTGGAAGACACATGCAAATTAGCTGTAAGATATGCGGATAAAAATGCAAGAGCAACTACAGACTGGAGAGCAGTTAATTTTAATGGATTAGTATTAAGCACAGATTTTGTTGGAACTGTTAATAAAGACGATGATTTTGATTTAAGCATTAATTGTGTTGATGAAGAAATCAGAGAAAATTGTCAGTTATGCAGAAGATATGCTCCTCAAAGTAGAAGAGCAAGTGGAGAATGGGCTTGTGTTCCATTAGATGGAACTCCTTTGCTTACTGATTTTGATATAGGGTCTGGTGATAAAGTTGGTTTTGATTTAAAAATAAGGTGTGATATTGAAGCAGTTCCAAGTTGCTTAGATTCTGATAATGGTTCTGAGATTTATACTAAGGGAAGCTGCACTAATTTAGTAGGAGATGTTAACTGGGATTATTGCAATGGAACAACTTTAACTGAATTTACTTGCGGAGATGAATTTAATTGCACTTCAGCAAATATAAACTGTCCTTATGGATGTTTAGACGGAGCTTGCATACCTAGGGAAGAAACAAATGATGCTTATTTTGTATTAAACAGACAAGGAAGCTTCCAGTTAAATCTTAATGAAATAATTGGAGAGAGCCATGATTTAAGAGGAGTAGATTTTAGAAACACTAGATTTAGATTATTGGTTGATAGCAGAAGATTGTCTGCAATTACTTCTAATACTGGATATACTGATGCAATGATTAGCAGCCAGCATGATATTGATAACTATGCTCAGATTAATTCAATACAAAGACAAAATCTTGAAAGTTATTCAGCTCCAGATAAGGTTCCTGAATCTGTGTTTGAAGGAAATAAATATACTATTGATAAAATGGAAATTTTGCCTGTTCTTGATTTAAGTTCAGAAACAAGCAATGAAGTATACTTGTTTGTGGATGAAAGCCTTGACCAGTATTCTACTGGAGGAGTAATACACTCAAGCAGACATGACGCAAAGGGTTCTGTGCAATCAGCTCCAACAAAAACTAGTTTTGTTAATGATGGTATTGATAGAACTTATGGAAATGTCTTTTCTGTTTATGTAGATTTCTTTGGAAATTTAACATTCAAATACGAGACTCAAAATCAAAATTCAAGAGCTGTTGCAATGATTGGAATCTTGGCTTGCGAATGCAGTTCTGGGGATGAGAGGTGTGATGGAACTAATTATTTGAATTGTGAGGATGGCTGTGGTTGGACTAATAATGGAGAGGTTGTTGGAGAGTGCGGGGTTAGATTAAGGTGCAGTAAAAGTGATTCAGATGAGTTTACAGAAGGGATTACTAATGGATATGAAAATGGGATTGTAGTTAATAGAACAGATACTTGTATTGATGAAAGTTCTTTAGAAGAATTTTCCTGCTTAGAGAATGATGATGTTACTTCTACAATTATTGAATGTGAACTTGGCTGTTTTAATGGAGCGTGCATAGCTTGCATTGATTCTGATTCAGGAAAAGATTATTCAACTTTTGGAAATGTTATTGGAAAAGATGTCTTAGGAGGATTTAAGAATGAAACAGATAGATGTCTTGGAAACACTTTAGTTGAAAGAGTATGCACTAATGGATTTGCAGACTCTACTTTCTTTGATTGCCCTCATGGATGCAAGAGTGGATTTTGCGAGGGTGTTGAGTGCAGAGTTGTTTTTGATGAGAATACATCAGAATGCGGAACAAGTAACTACAACACAGGCGGTGTTCTTTTCTGCAGTATTGCAAATGGAAGCAAATATGAATTTGAATTATATAATATAAGCGAATGTGACTTGGGATGCAGTGCTGGAGTTTGCGAGGTTCAAACTTGTGTTGATTATGATTTGGGAGATTTTGAAAATGTAACTAAATCCAATGCAACAGATAGTCTTGGAGGTTATTTGATTGATTCTTGCTTTGATGCAGATACTTTGCAAGAAGCAGTATGTGTTGATGGAGGAGTAACTAAAGAATACAGAGATTGTGAGTTTGGATGCAGCAATGGAAGATGCCTTGGAGAGTCCTCATGCAATGATAGTGATAATGGACTAAATTATTTTGTCAAGGGAATTTCAGTTTCTTGTGTGGGAGATGAGTGTGTTAATGGAGAAAATGAGTCTTGTGTTGATGGAAATAATTTATGGGAATCTTATTGTGGAAGAAATGATGAAATAGTATGGCAACAATTCTTATGCCCAGAAGGGTGTGTTGATGGAGCTTGCAATATTCCAGAAGAAAGTCCAAATGCAACTTGCCCAGCTGTAACTGTTGGAGGACCTGAAATAAAGCCAGGAATAAGATTAGTTATTGAGGGAACACTAAGTTATTGTGATCCGTATGCTTTAACTTACTTGCCAGTCAAAGGAGAAAATGAATCATGCATTAATGATTTTGAATGCCAAACAAATGTTTGTGTTGATGGAGCTTGCTATTCAATTAGAGAGGAATTAGAAACACAAAGAGAGATTTTAGAAGAGCAAACAGGACTTTTACAGGAAATTAGATGCTGGTTAAGAGACCTTGTTGCAGTTCAAGATTATGATGAATGTTTAAATGAGTCACTTGGAGGTTAATTATGAAGATAAGAAATCTTTTGATACCTCTTGTTCTTATATTTTTAATTAGTTTAGTGATTGCTCAAAGCTGTCTTGAAACTGGACTTTTAAATGGAACTCACTATTGTGATATTGATTTGGAGTACAAGCAATTAAAAACTGATGGGGAGATGTGTGCAAATAGTTTTGAGTGTCAAAATCAATCCTGCATTGATGGATTGTGCCAAAGCAAATTTGTTAATATTAGTCTTAATTTAACCTTGAGAACAGGATTAATTGGAGAGATTTTGGATTTTATCCAGGGAATTGAATGCAACCCATTAAACCAAACTTATTACTGCGAGGGAACAGAAGCTTTTTTATGCGGAGTAAATGGGGTTTGGGAGTCTAAAGGAGAGGTTCCTGGAGAGTGCGGGGTTCCTTTTTTTGTTTGTGGAAACGGTATTTTAGAAGCAGATTATGAAGAGTGTGATGATGGAAATAATGAAAGCAATGATTCTTGCAAAGCTGATTGCACATGGAATATTTGCGGAGATGGAAGCATTTATGAGGGAGTAGAAGAGTGTGATGATGGAAATGATTTTTCTGGGGATGGATGCAATGACGGATGTGTTATAGAAGAATGCGCTAGTGTAAATGAAACTAATTGCAGTGGAGCTTATCTTATAACTTGCAATGAAAGTTATGTTTGGGAGATTCAAAATTTGACCTTAGGTGTGTGCGGAGTAGAGTGCCTTCCTATTGGAAATGAATCTTGTGATTTTACTGAGAGTTTAATTTGTAATTTAAGTTATATTTGGGAGAACTTAGGAAATATTACTGGCCAGTGTGGATATCCTCTTTTTGTTTGCGGAAATGGAACTGTTGAGTCTCCTTATGAAGAGTGCGATGATGGAAATAATGAAAGCAATGATTCTTGCAAATCTGATTGCACATGGAATATTTGCGGGGATGGAAGCATTTATGATGGATTAGAACAGTGTGATGATGGAAATACTGCTTCTGGTGATGGATGCAATTCAAATTGTATTGTTGAGGAATGTTCTTCTATAAATGAAACTAATTGCAGTGGGGCTTATCTTATGACTTGCAATGAAAGCTATTTGTGGGAAGCATCAGAGTTGGAAATTGGTGAATGCGGAGTAGAGTGCCTTCCTATTGGAAATGAATCTTGCAATGAAAGCAATTATCTTTTTTGCAATTCCAGTTATATTTGGGAAGATCAAGGATTAGTAGATGGCAAATGCGGGTATTTCACTCCAACTATTGGGGGAGGCGGAGGAGGCGGGCTTAAACCTAATCTTGTAGTTTATTCTCCATTGAATGAGGTGGTTTATTCAGCAGTTGATGTGCCTTTGCAAGTAGCAGATTTAAATAATAAATTAAAATTCTGGAGATATTCTTTAAATGGTGGGAGAAAGATTATTTTTGTTCCAAACACTACAATTTTTCCAGCAGAGGGGCAGAATACTCTGATAGTTTTTGGAAGAAGCAGTCTTACTTCTGTAAAAGAAACAACTGCAGTAGTAAATTTTAGCGCTGTTTTCCCAGTTAAAAGAGGTTATTGCGGGGATGGTTTATGCCAAGAAAATGAAACTTGTGATAATTGCAATTATGATTGCGGGGAGTGCCAGATTTTTATAGAATCCTTTTGCGGGGATGGTTTATGCGATGTTGAAGAGAGCTCATATAATTGCGTTTCAGATTGTGTTGCATTGGAAAGAACTGATTATACTCCTGTAGCTATTGGAGTAGCAGCGTCATCAATTGCTGTTTTGGGTTTTGTTTTATACAGAAGATTTTTTAGTCAGGGTGCAATGGAGATTTTAGACACCAGATAAGGGCAATTCTTTTAAACTTGCAAAGACAGGGTTTTATTATGTTTATTGTAAAAGTTCCAGGGATAAATTCTGAAAACAAAACAAAAGGATGCGAGAAAAGCGGAAATGCTTTATTGAAAATTCTTAAACAAGAAATCTTTTCAAATGAGCAAGGCAAGGCAGTTGAATTTGCCAAATTAGATTTAGAAGAGATTCATCTTGATAATGGCAACTTGAAATTAACAAACAAGCTTATTTATGACAATTCTTTTGAAACTTTTGAACAAAAGCCCAAAGTTGTTTTTCTTGGAGGAGATCATTCAATAAGCTATTCAGCAACAAGAGCTTTTTTTGATTATTGCGACAGTATTGGAAAAAAACCATGCTTAATTGTATTTGATGCTCATGCAGATTTAATGCCTTGTTCTGAAGAGTTTCCTGACAACAGAAGATGGCTAAGAAAATTAATAGAAGATGGTTTCCCATCTGAGAATGTGCTTCTTGTTGGAGGCAGAAATATCGACGAGAAAGAGCTGATTTTCATGAAAGAAAAAGGAATCAAGAATATTTCTATGAACTCTCTTAATGAAAACTTGCAAGAAGCATGCGACACAATAATGGAATTTGCAAATGGCAAGGAACTCTATGTTTCTTTGGATATTGATGTTGTTGACCCTGCTTTTGCTCCTGCTGTTTCCTACAAAGAGCCTGGAGGGCTTGACAGCAGGCAGATAGTTTACCTAATCCAAAGAATAAATAAAATTAAAAACCTCAGAGCAATAGATATAGTGGAGATAAATGAATCAAAAGACGCTACTGGCTTGACAATAAAGCTTGGAGCCAAACTTTTATCTGAAATAATATGAGAGTTTTCATTTCAATAAACTTGCCTGAACAAATAAGAAAAGAAATTTCCAAAGAGTTTGAAAAATTAGAGCATTCTGGATTTGTTGCTGGAAATTTTGTTAATAAGAATAACATTCATCTTACTTTAAAATTTCTTGGAAATATCTCTGAGGAATTAGCAGAGAAGATAAAAAAAAGCCTTTTAGAGATTAATCTTTCAAAATTTGAAGTGAGTGTTGGAGAGATTGGATTTTTTCCTTCAGAACAGTATGTAAGAGTTATTTGGGTTGGGTTAATTGCAGATGAATTAAAAAAACTCAAGGAAATAATAGACAGAAATCTTTTGGAAATTGGCATAAACTCCGACGGAAGGGAGTTTTCCTCACATATAACTGTTGCCAGAGTAAAGAAAATAAAGGACAAGGATAGTTTCTTGAAAAAGATTAAGGAATTAAAGCTGAAAAAAATGAGTTTTCCAGTTGAAAAAATTAGTTTAATGAAATCTGAGCTTACAAGAGATGGGCCTAATTACAAAGTGTTAGGAGAGTTTAATCTCAAGGAATAAGGAATATAAATAACAAAGACTTTCTGCTTTTATATAATTTTTGTTTTCCAAAATATATTTTTTTGAATAATCTTCTTTATAAAACAAAATTGTTTTAAGTTATTTTAATGGAAACAAAAGGGGTTGAAAGAATAAGTCTTCTTTGTGAAGCCAGCACTGTTTATGAGGAAAAAGGAATGTCTGGTTTTCAATCTTGGGCAAATGGAAGAGAAAATACTTCTGAAGAAAGGGCGTATTTGAATGCATTAGAGGGTTTTCTTTTGAAAAGAAATGGAGTTGCTTCTACAAGAGTTTATGCATTTACAGCAGATTTAGTTTTAGAAGCAATGAGATTAAAACCTTCAGATACAAGAGAAAAAGAAGCACATTAATCAATAATCGCAATGAATTAATTCAAACACAGCTTCTGCTTTTTTACCCAGAATTTCTTTTAATTGTTCTTCGCTTGCATTTGCTATGTTCTTTATTGTTTTGAATTCTTTTAGAAGCTTTTTTGCTGTTTTTGGACCTATTCCTGGAAAACTTTCCAAGATAAACTGGAGACGCTCTTTTTTGCTTAGGATTTTCTTAGATATATTCAAAGGAGTTTCTTGCTTTTCTTTTTTTCTTGCAAGAACTGAGATAAACTTGGCGCTGTCCAGATAATTTTTAGTGAAAATAATTGGGATTTTGTGTTTTAATAATATGGAAAGCAAAAATCCCCTGATTGCATTTGGATTTATTCCATTTAGTCTATTGTCTGAATACAGCTCCTGCTCTTCAACACCCTCGACAATTAGCAATCTCTCTTGGTATTGCTGCATTTCTTCCATTTGCTTAAGCAATCGCCTATTAATCATGGAATTAATAAAATCAGAATTTGTTTTTCTTTCCACTGCCACTCCATTGACAATGTAATCTGCAACTTTAAGCTCTTTGAATTCTATGTCAAAGCCCATTTTCGCAAGTTCAGAGGCAATAAGACAATTTTTCTCACGATAGTCAATGATTATTTTTTCTTTTGGAATTTCTTTTTTGATAATTGGTTTTTTTCTTGAGAAGATATCTAATAAGGGAGTCATTAATTAAATCTCTTTGAGTTAATTTAAATTCTTTTCTATTATTCTATATAATAAACCTTTTATACCTTAAAATCTATTGCTTGATAGGTTAAAAGAGATGAGAAAAAATATTTTATTAGGAGTTCTTTTTGGGATAATTCTTTTTTTGTTAGTTATGAGTTTTGTGAGTGCTGCATGTTCTACAGGATATTTTGAAGCATTTGATGATTTGGGGAAAAGTCATTGCTGTTTAAAGAATCAGGAAAAACTTGTTAAATGCGGGGTGGCTTCTGGATGTTTTCCAATAGATTCTCTAACAACCAAATATCTTTGTTGTAGCACGTGTGGAGGGGGAAAACAAGTGTATAACTTTATAACTCAAACTTGTCCTCATGGACTTTTATGCAATAAAGACGAACAAGCTTGCGGGAATAAGTGTGTCCCTAAACAGGTAATTGTGGATGGAAAAAGTTCTACTGTGGCGTGTTGCTTAAGTTATCTTTATAAAACTCAATATGAAATTTTGAATGATTTGTGCAAAAGAGATGTGGATTCTTATGTATACAATCTTGGAGAAAGATGTTGTAATGAAAAAAAATATAACTGGGAGACAGGAGAGGCATGCTGTGCAGAAAAATACTCTGCAATAATTTATAAGATTAATACCAGCTCTTGTTGCACTCCTACTTTTTCTGTTTATATAAATGATATGAATGAAAGCTATGTAGTTTTAGGAGCAGAGAAAGACACAACTACTGAAAAAAAAGCAATATGTGAGAAGGGGTATAATTTTCCCAAAGAAAAATGTTTGAGTTTTGTAAGTGAAAACCAAGAAAGATTTGAATCTTTAGTTTCTATTACATTGGATAGCTACCCTGAGATAATTAATTACTTGCGTTGCGTGTCTTATTTGCAAAATGGAGTTTATGAGCTCCCAGAATTAGATTTAGGAAATTACAAATTCAGAATAAAAGGCAGTGTTTTAACTCTAACTGAAAATACTGTTTCAATAGATATTTCACAGTACAAGGCTGGGGAAAAAATAATTGCAACTGAAAATGGAGTTAATATTATTGGAACTGGATTTAATTTCTTAATAGGACAGCCTAGAATTTATATAGACAGAACTTCATCAAATAATTTTGATGTTTATGATGGAGGTTACAATAAGAATGCTCCAACTTTGTATAGTTTTGAAAATTTAAATGGTAAGGTTACTTTTGAACAGATTGGAGATTTAAGAACACATTATAAGATAAATGCAGAAGCCAATGCAGGGGATGTCATTTGGACTGATAAACATGAATTTTTTGGGCAATATTCCAAAACTGCATTGAAATACTCTTTGCATGAAAATGGATATCTAGAGAAAAATATGGATGCTTCACTTTCCTTGGATTATATTAAATTAAAATCCACAGATGCAATTTTTACCTTGCAAGCAGATGCTTCCAAGTGGATTAAAATTCCTTCTGAAGAAAAAGAAAAAAGTGTTCTTCTTGGTAGTTTTACAGACGGTTCTTTGTTTAAATCTGGATTAAGTGGCATAAGCTGGTCAGAAAAGCCAGAAAGAATTGATGTTGTTTTTGAACCTTCTTCTGCATATGACATGGCTATTGATGCTAAGAATAATGGATTATTGGGGGAAATAAATGGCAGAGTAGGAGATAAAAGATTAATGTTGGAAACTCCCCAAGTAAAAATTACTAATACAAACGGATTAAAAATGCTGTTTAATGCGCAAAATAATAATTTTCTTTTCTTGAATTATCCTGGAGTTGAAAAAGGGGTTTTGGGTTCAATTGAATCTGCTTTTATATTCAAAGATCAAAATGGCATGGATACAACCTATTGGGTTCCGAGTGAAATAATCCAGTCTCAAAAAGGGATATATTCTGAGTTAGATAAAAATTGGATGAGGGAGATGAATAAAATTGCTAGCCAACCTGGTTTTAATCTTATTCCTCCTGCAGAGATTACTTCTCGTTCAATGAATAGTGATTTATTGAGCAAGCACTATAGTGATGTTATTACAAGTGCAGTAAATACCCTTCCACAAACAAATATTCGATTTGATGAGAGTCTTCAGAGAGTGTCTTTGGAAAACTTTGAAGGTCCTTTAGCAGAGGCAGCTGCATCTGCTGCATTTACTTATCTTAATGTAATCAATCAACCACTTGTACAAAATTTCAAGAAATATCCTGATTTAGAAACTGCAAGAGCAGAATACTTGAAAATGGGGCATACTCCTGAGGAGATTAAAGCAATTGAATTAATTGCAGAATACTCTCCTAAACTATATGATTCTCCTGGAGTGGTAAGGTACTTGATTAATCAAAACAAGCTGGATTCATCTGGAATTAAAGTTAATAAAATTGAGTATCTTTCTGAGGAAACTGGACAGACAATGGAAGTTGATTTGGAGAAAGTAAGAGTAAAAGGCATTCTTGAGGCTGGTCCTCGTCCAGTTAAGGCAGTTACTAAAGTTGTTGGTACTATATTAAAGGCTCCGTTTGAGGCAGGAGAGTTTGTTTTTAAGCAAGGAGAAAAAGTTCCAGTTCTTGGAGTTCCATCAACAATAATAAAGCAAATATTTAGGCAGCCAAATACTGCAATAAAGCATTTAACTACTGGTGCAGATTATCAATTTCATTTGGTGAGTTCAACAACTAAAGATGAAGATGGAAATTCTTATACTACAACAAATGTGGAGTTTTCAAGAAAATGAGTAATAAAATAATGAATAAAATGAATTTGAAACTGGTTTGGATATCTATAATTGCAATTATGTTTTTGTTAGGCATTGCAACAGCACAGGGAGTTAATGAAGAAAATGCAAAGAGATGCTTGTCTGAATTTGCAAATTCCGGAATAGTAATGATGGGATTGCAGGGAGGAGATTCTGTGTTTGATGTTGAAAATGGTTCAGTTAATTTGCTTACCACAACATATTATGCTGATGGAGAGAGTTTTATTCCAGAAATTGGATTAATTGAACAGGGTTTTTCAGATTATATGAGAACAGCTGTTCTTTTGTGTTCTGAACAAACAGGGGTTTTAATTCAAGATAATACTTTGAATACAAAAACAACTTTTTTTGAGAATAATTCTGTTATTGAAGTGGGTTTCACAACTGCAAACCGAGAGATGTTCTCGTATTCTCTTGATTTGCCTGTTCGTGTTGGGCATTTGCATGGCATTGCAAAAGAAATTGTGAACTTGATGGTTGTTAACAATGGAACAATACCTAGAGAATACCTGTTTGAACAAGATGTTCAATTCTTAATTCAAGATTATGAAAATGGAGATAGCTTAGTTGCAATTTATGATAACTCTTCTCTGGTGAATGGAGAATTATTTGTATTTGCATTTGGGATTTATGAGTCACTTGTGCTTAATCAGACAGTTGCTACAAATATTACTTTACCTGTTGATGAAATAGTTTACAAAAACGTAACAATAGTAAAATATGCAACTAAAACTGTGGCAAAAAGATTGGCTTATAACAAGCAAGATAAAACCAATCTGGTTAGAATAGTGAAGATGACTATGAGTTGCCCAATAGGATATTCTGTTAATACAACAAGCGTCAAGTACAATAAACTAGTAAATTTCAACAAAGGAACAGTGAAAAGATACAAAACTTATGTTACATGGACATTTGATAGCAAGAAGGTTAAGTCCAAGCAAATAGATGTTTCTGGAACACTGAAATGCACTAAAAAAGTCGTGACAATTACCACTGTTGCAGAGACAATCAGGAGTTTTATTACTGGAAATGCAATCTGGAACAGGTTTTTTGGAGAATTTTAAATTTTTTATTAAAATAATTTCTTTTGTTCAGTTTTGAACTCTTTTCCATTGGCTAAATCTTCTTTGATTTTGCTGATTGCTTCATGCATTTTCTTTTCCCTGCTTCTGGAAACATAGAAGAATGCTTCATCACGGGTTTTTCTTGTTATTAGAATTATTAACTTTCCTTTTGAAAGTCTTGCTGTTCTTCCTGTTCTTTGTATTGTCCTTATTGCACTTGGAATTGGCTCGTAAAAAATAACTGCATTTACTTCTGGAATATCTAGTCCTTCTTCTGCTATGCATGTTGCGCATAAAACATTTGTTTTTCCGTCGGAAAAGTCATCAATGATTTTTTTTTGCTCTTTTTGGCTTAAGCCAGTATTTTCCCCTGCGCTTGTTTTTTTTGCCTGGCCTACAAACACTTTTGCTTTAACTCCCTGAATCTTGTTTATTCTCTTGCAGATGTTTGCTGCTGTATCTCTGAATTGAGTGAAGATAATTATCTTCATATTTTCATTGCTTTCCCTTTCTCTTTGTATTATTTTTGTTAACTCATTTATTTTCGGGTGCTCTTGTTCTTTTGCAAGAAGCTCATTAGAAGACATGAACATGAAATTAAACTCTGGTTTTGCCACTAGCTTGACAACTCCCTTGCTTTTTTGATTTGTGGCTTCTTTGAATAGTTTTTGAAGATATTTATTAAAGCTTTCAAGAGTCTGGGTTTCAAGAAGCTCAAGAGCGTGCTGGAGTTTTATAGCTTGAGCGCATGCGCTTGCTCCAAGCATGTAGTTATAATTTCTATTGCTTCCTGCCATTGCCAGGTTTCCCATTATCTTTTTTTGCAATTTTATTAGTTCTATCTTTGATGATGGGCCAAACAAAACCTTCCTGACTCTTAACTCCTCAACATATCTTTCAAATAGTTTTAGCAAGACATGCTTTATCTCCTGAAATTCTGCTGGAAAATCTACCAATACTTTTTCAAATTCAAGCTCCTGCAGATATTTTTTTACATCCTCGCTGTCACGGGTTCTTAATTCAACTGATTCAATTGTGAGGTTCCTGCAAATTTCTTTAATTTTGTTTGCTTCACTTCCTGGTGATGCAGTCAAGCCGATAATTCTTGGATGAGAAGATTGCTGGTTGTATTTTTGAGCTATGTAAGTATAATCATAATTCTTCACGCAACGATGAGCTTCATCTTCCACTAGGAGACAAACATCATTAAGATTGTAAAGGTTTTTTTTCAGGTCATTTGCCACACATTGCGGGGTTGAGAATATTATGTCTGAATTTTGCCAGAGTTTTTTCCTGTTTTCTGGAGAGACTGCCCCTGTAAACAGAGTTATTTCTGCAAATAGCTCTGGAAGATTTTTTTTAAATGAATTCTTGTGTTGTTCTGCCAGTGGTTTTGTTGGAGCAAGGAAAACAACTTTTTCTCCTGGAAAAGAAGTCATTCTTTGAATAGCAGTCATTAATGCAATAAGAGTCTTTCCAAGCCCTGTTGGAAGCACAACCAGGCAGTTCTTTTCCACGCATTCTGCAAATATTTTTTCTTGATATTCTCTAGGATGGATATTTTCTAAAAAATTCATTTTAGCTCTTTTAATTTTATATAATCAATAAGGCATAACCTACTGCAATAATCATTATTGATGCCAAGAAACTCCACAAAACCAAATTTCCAAAGAATATCTTGTTCCCGTCTAAATCTGATATTGGCAGCATGTTAAAAAATGCATACCATATGCTTAATTGAGTAAAAACCTGCCATCCTGCCAAATAACTCACAATTGCAAAGATTAGGTTTGCTATAATTCCCATTGCTGCAATCAACCCAATCTGGCTTTCAGTTACTTCTGAGAATGAATAAATCCCGTGTTTTTTTGCTGAACGATACACTTTAGGTTTTATCTCAAAGATTAATGATGCCATCCAAAGCAGATTACCAAGGCTAAGGGCTGAAACAATTATTGGAAGAAATATCCCTGCTGGAAATGGTTTTTTTAGTTCTTGTCCTGGATTAAACCCATATCGTTTAATTTCCCATGGAGAGATTTCTATTTCAGAGTCAAGGTAATAAGCCATTGCTTTTTTTGAAGCTATGTTGATGATTAAAATCAAAAATATCGCCAAAGCAGTTAAAAAAAAGGCTTTCCAGGTTGAAATCATGCTTATTGATATGGATAGAATTATTCCAATAACCAGAACCCAAATCATTTCTTTTTTTCTTAGCATGTTTTTTTAAGAAGTTAGTTTTTTATAAACCTTCTCTTTGGAGAATATACTGTTTAGATGTATTGGTTAAATAACGGAAAAGTATTTAAATCAGTTTTGATAATTTTAAGTATGAGAATAAAAAAAGTTACAGAGGTTTTAGGGACAAAAGTCTATACTGATTCTGGGGATTATTTTGGAGAAATAGAAGAAGCAAACTTAATTGAGAACAAAATTGACAGTTGGAGAATCAAAGTTGGAGGAAATATTGTTTCATTAATTGGGGGAGCAAGAGGAGTTATTATTCCTCACCAGTTTGTAAAGGCAATAAGCGATATTTTCATAATAAATAAATCAGCTTTGCCAAGTCCAGCAGAGGCAGAGATTGAAGACTTGTCAGAAGACTTAGTTTAAATAAATGGCAGAAACAATTTTACAGCACTGGCTGTTTACAAGATTTGCTTTTCCTTTTTTGCTAGTTTTTTTCATTGTTTTTGCAATACTTGAAAAGACCAAGCTTCTTGGAGAGGGAAAAAAGCAATTAAATGCCTTGATAGCTTTTATGATTGGATTGATTTTCATTGCATTTGCTTATCCTGTGGATGTTGTTAATAATCTTATTTTATTCCTTAGTGTTGCATTAATTGTTGTGTTTATTGCTCTGATTATCTGGGGTTTTATGGCTGGAGAGACAAAAATAGAGTCTAAAGGAGTTAAAATAGGAGCTTTTGTTGTTTTGATTATTGCATTGGTTATTGCTGTTTTGTGGGCAACTGGAGTTTATGACTCTTTAACTGATTGGATATCAAGCCAGAATTGGAGCTCAGCTTTTTGGACAAGCTTGCTGTTTATAGTTGTGATTGCAATTGCACTTTCTCTTGTTTTAAAAGGAAGCAAGGATGGCGGGAAATAGTTTTGGTTATTATCACCTCTTTTTGAATAAAGAGATTACCTGTCTCAGACAAGATGGTTTCTTAAGTAATAATCCTTCTTGCTATAATTGCGAGCTAATTGTTGATTAGGACTATCTTTTTACAAATCCAAAACATATTTAAATCATATTTGATATTATCTTATTATGCTAGAAAATATGGTGATGCTTCAGTCATATACTTATTATGGAGGAGGAGAAATTGGAAGATTTTTAGATGTTCTTTCACAAGCTGGATTTTTTAGTTACTTGCTTCCGTTCTTGCTTATATTTGCTTTGGTTTTTGGGATATTATCCAAGTTAAAACTCTTTGAAACAACAAAAGCAGTGAACGCGATAATTGCATTGGCTGTTGGTTTGCTGGCATTGCAGTTTGATTTTGTTCCTATTTTCTTTTCAGAAATATTCCCAAGACTTGGGGTAGGGCTAGCAATTATCCTTGTAATATTAATCTTAGTTGGATTATTTACTCCTTCAGCACCATGGGTGCCTTATGCATTATTTGGAGTAAGTGCATTTATTGTAGTAGTTATTTTATTGCAGACTGGAGGAGTTTTTGGAAGTGATATTGGCAATTGGTTTTATAATAACTGGCCTTTTTTGGCAGGAGTTATATTTCTTTTAGTTGCATTGGCAGTTGTTGTATCTGTTTCAAGCAAGGATCCAAAAAAGCCAATAGAAGTTCCTGTTCCATTTTTTCCATGGAATCAATCAGGTTCTAAATAGTAAATAAGTTTGTTTTTATTTTTTACTAGAAGAAGTTTTATGCTTTATCCCTGTTTTTCTAAAAGCATCTTGCATCATTGACATTTCTTTTTGAGTGGTTTTTAATTCCTCTCCATAAGAGCCTATTTTTTCAAGAATCTTTATTTGTATTGTGTCAATTATTTTTTCAATTCTTTTTAGTCTTTCGTCAATGCTGTCTATTTTAACCTGGCCAAGTGTTTTGAATTCATTTAATTCATCAATTGTTTTTTCAATTTTTTTTGTTTTTTCCAAGAATACTTGATTTGCTATTTCTATTATTGTGTCTGAATCCATTGCTTGCTGTGCTTGAGGATAGGCTTCTTGATAGTATCCTTGCCCTGCTTGCTGTTCATAGCCTTGACTCATGTCTTGAGTTTGGGGGGCATATTGTGGTTCTTCTGCTCCTGCTTCAGAGATAGGAGACGGGGCTTCATAAGACTGGTCTTCAGCATAAACTGCGTTTTTTATTTGAGCTTGGTTCATTGCATCATTTATTTCTTTTGGAGAAATGCCTTGCTGCTGGAGATTTCCAACTATTTCCTCGTCGTTCATTCCCTGGCTTTTTAGCTGCATAACTTGATCTAATACTCCCATT
>JBFYLU010000062.1:0-4581 GCA_041305285.1 Nanobdellota archaeon | reverse complement strand
CGTGTGCTCTTCCGATCTTTATTGCTCCAACCAGCAATCCAATTAATCCTCCTTTAATCCAATAAGGCAGTTCTTTCCATCCCATATATCTATTAAAGAAATCTCGTATTTAAATTCATCTCAACCCCTCGCAAGCCAATCCATTTCCATCAGCATCTAAACGATGAAAATCATTTCCAACTCCACCGCAATACTCAAAGCATGCCTGAGCTTCTGCTTGCGTTGCAAAATCCCCGCAATCCAAATCAACACTGCAGGAACAAACCCCATTATCTGAATCTGCGCCTGAATCTGAAGTTATAGGCAAAATAACCCACAAGAAAAAGAAAACCAAAACAAGCACAACTCCAACAATGACTGCTATAATCAGGGCTTTTTTTGCATCCATATTTAATTAACAAAAGAGAATTATAAAAAGCTATCTTCTAAACTCACATTTTACCCTTTACAATCAAACATATCAAATGTGAAGGGTAAGAACCTGTTATTACTTAGCCCTAAACATTAAAGGTATTCCAATAACTCTCAATATATTCATTTGCAAGATAGAGTATCAATCTTTTGAAATATTCTGGTTCTATGCTGGAGGGTTTTGATTTATCTGCAGTTGCCAAGGCATTTAGATACTCTGCTCTATTCTTCTTTTGAATAATTATTGGGGGGAAACTTTCTTTTAAGAGCATATAAACCATCAACATTCTTCCTGTTCTTCCATTTCCATCTGAAAAAGGATGAATTTTTTCAAATTTTTGGTGGAACATGCCAGCAAGAGCTAAGGGATGAATCTTATCCTTATTCTGTTCATACCATTTTATCAGAATATCCATGTCAGTTTTAACATATTTGGCAGGAGAAGCATCAAAATGCGATTTAAACACTCTTATATCATGAGTTCGATACCCTCTTCGAGCATCAATATTTTCAATTAACTTATCATGAATTTCTATAATAAGCTCATGATTTAAATCAAAATTATTTTCAATTAAATAAAAAAAGACTTTTTGAGTATTTTGCAAATCAAATATCTCCCTCGGACTTCTTTCCCTGGGGGTTAAATCCTCCCTAAGCAGTTTATTTGCTTCTTTCAATGTGATGGTATTGCCTTCTATTGAAGTGGTATTATATGCAAATTCAACAAGAAAATTTTTATAAGTATTTTTTATAGTTTCCTTATCTAATTTTAGAAAATGAGTATTAAAATGAAGTTTTAATGCTTCAACTTGCTCAAACTCATCTGTTTTTATATAGTCATTGCTCTTGATTTTCATCTCCTTAATCTTCTCTAAGTAGACATTTGAATCCAAGAATCTCTTAATTGTCTTATAACTTTTCCTTATCTGATCTTTATACTTCTTTTCAATTGAATCAATATTCTTCTCTAAGGCAGATAAATCATCTCCCAAATAGGCTATATCTTTTACAACTTGTTTTCCATTTAATCTCTTAGATAATCTAAGATAATAATAATTCTTCCCACTTACTCGTTTAACATAAATATAAACCATAAGAATAGAAAAAACAGTTACTATTTAAATCTTACCCTTTACAATCCAACATATCAAATGTGAAGGGTAAATATCTATTATGTCCAGGTAATTTATCTAAGCACCAACATACTTCAAGACTTCATAAACAAGAAAAGCAGGCCAAACCATTGCCTTCAAAATGCCTAAAACCCCATTCCAAAACCCGCTTGCAGTTAAGATGTAATAAATCAATGCTCCAATAAACCCTAAGAAATACCCGCCTCCGCACTGTCTATGAATTCTTTTTTCCTTCATTCTTTGAAACACATTTCTTTTTGCCATAAATAAATTAAAGAATTATATTATAAAAACCCTTCTAAGCCAAAGCATAAATCTCAACATATTCTCTGTCTGTTCCTTTCCATTGATACTCCTTGCCTCTTAAATACCCAGGCAAGCAAGCACAAACACTAACCATTCTTCCTTCTGGCTCTCTTCCAAACCCAACTTCAAAATTAACACTGGAATCAGAAATACCGTTTTTAAATCCAAGATAAAGAAGATTATTAGTATGTGAGAGAATCTCCAATAAACCTTCTGCTCTTAACTCATCAATCTCATGAGCCTTCAATCTCATCCACTCTCCTGCTTTTAATTTCACAGAAGCTCTCCTTGCATTAGGACACTGGCTAAATCCACCAAGCAAAGCATGAATATCCTTGAAAATCAAGCCAGAAGAGAGTTTTGCAAAACCAGTAAAAAATCCAGCCTCCACTCTAGGCCGAGGCCATGGAAAACCCTCTCTCAAGCAATCATACTCTTCCATGCTTACTTCTTCCAATCCAAGTCCTTTAAGGTTCATGAAAAATAAAAAAATAAGGGCTTAATAAATATTAGGGTTGTATTCTTTTAATTATCTGAGAGTTTCATCCTAAGAGAATTATTTCTTAATTATACACTAATAACTCTTTTTTTGGGAATTTATGTCCAAGATTAAGTGTTAAAGGAATAGGAATATTAATCTCTTTATTGCCTTCTTTAAAGAGAATTTCAAGGAGAACATAAACATGGTTGGTTTTATAATTAACTGACATTTTTATGCTTTGAATATTTTTTAATATATCCCTGCTTATCCCTAAATTTTCACTAGCATCCATTATCTCAATTCCACTAATCAAATTTTTATGATTTACATCCAATATAAAATCTCCAATATCTATGGATGCCTTTACTTTATCCTCATTGGAGATAAAGAGTATATCATTGTCTTCATCATAATCTATTGTTTTAATTTTCTTTGCCATTTTTTATCACTATTCCAAGCGCTTATTACTTTTAAACTTTTGGAGAAGATTACTTCGATAATTAACACTAAAGAATATTTATTGCTCATTTTAAACCATAATTTGAACCTATCTTTGCTCTTGCCATGCTCTATTTTTTCTAATTTGTCGGTTTGAGACAAAAAATTTCTAACCATTCCTTCATTTACTGGCCGATTTTTAGCTCTTTTATAAAAATGTGGGTCAAAAGAGACATTATCTTGTTTTAGCTCACTTAAATATTCCTTTATATCTTTAAGTTCCATTTAACAACATCTATCCTTCCTGCAGTTTCAAGAATATGGAAACAATAATCTGCCTTTCAGAATCCCTGTCAATGTCCCCAAACTTCTCCTTGTAATAAGAAGTTCTGCACAATTGGTCCAAGATATAAGCCTTTTCCTGTTCAGTCAGCCTCTTTTTTTCAAAAATTTTGACTTCCATAACAAACTAAAACAAAAACAATATTTAAGCATGAGTAACTACTAAAAAATTTAATAGCATTACTTTAAAGTGAAAGAAGAGATAAAAAATTACTTGGTTATTGTTCATGTTACTAGAATAAATCATAGCCAGATTAAACAAGTTTTATATACTTGCTTTTAATTTAGAGACTATGGAAAAAAAGAAGCTGATAACTATTTTAGTTGCTGTCTTGATAATCCTTTTAGTTTGGGGTTTGATTGGAGGAAGCCAGGCACAAAAAATTGGAAAAACCTGTGACTTTGGTATTGGAGACGGGCACACCTTCTGCTGGACATGGCACACAAATGTAGTCGGACAGTTTCAAGAAGATATTAATGATTTTTTAAATAATCCTTAAGATTATTCATAGCAACTCTTATAAATATTAAATTCCTTAGGCATTTATCAAAGGAGATTGAAATGGCATTACTTCAAAATGTTTTATCTGTAGTAGCAATATTAGCAGCTATCTGGGTGATTTATGATATTCTTGTTCACAACAAGAAACTAAGCACTGGACTAAAGGTTCTTTGGATTGTTTGTGCAATATTGTTCAGCATAATAACCGCAATAGTTTATTATTTTGTTTACAAGATTAAAAAATAATAAGAATCTTTCTTTTTTTTATTTTTTTAAATTATCCTAGAATATTACTTTCTCTTTTTGATTATAAAGAAGGCAACTAATCCAAGAATTGCCACTAACACAACCACAATTGCAATTGTCTTTAAAGGGTTCTTAGCAATGGTTTCTATTATCTCTTTCTTCTTTTCTTCTTTGTCTGAGATAAGCTGAGGCTCTTCTGCTCCTTTACAATCCTGGATTTCAATTGGCTTTTCCCCAAATGCAGCACAGTTTGGATAAATCTTAGAACAAGTTCTGGTTTGTTTTCCATCAACACACAAACTCCACTCAGTGCATGTCCATTCAGTAGAGCATCCTGTCCCTGTTGTTCCTCCTTCATCTCCTTCTGTTGCTTCACTTCCAAAAATTCCAAAAATACTAAAGTGAGTCAAGTTAACCCAAACATAATTCTCTGCTTCATTAACTCCTTGGTCTAACTCTCTTATCCAAGTGTCATCGCTTTCATTGTAAAACTGGATTTCCAACTCACTCTCATCCAATCCAGAAGCAGCTAAATCCTCATCAGTATAATATATCTTCAAAATCCACCAAGATAAGTCAGCTGGTTCAGGGCTTAAAGTTGCATTAATCCATAATCCAAAATCTGCAAGCAAAAATCCGCTTCCTCCTGGATTTTCACTATAAAAATTAACAATTAAATCTCCAGTATAAGTTCCAGACTCAGTATGAATCTCTCCAGTAAT
>JBFYLU010000061.1:0-12165 GCA_041305285.1 Nanobdellota archaeon | reverse complement strand
ATAAACTGGTTTTGTGGAAGAGTTACTAAATCACAATAATTCTTATAAAGAAAATTAGTTTTTTATAGGGATGATAAAAAGAGCTTTTTTCTTATCAATATTCCTTATACTTATGATTAATCTTGTAGGGGCAGTGGATATTCGCATAATCCAACCTCAGCAAGGAAGCTCTAATCAAATAAAGATTTATCCAGAAACCGGCAATTTTTGCAATGTTGACTGGCAATGCACACAATGGGGTAGTTGTGTTAATGGATACAAAAAAAGAATCTGTGTAGATGGAAACTCTTGCCAATACAAGTATAATATTCCAATGACAAAATTAGCGTGCACTGAAAAAATCCAAAGAGAGTCAGCGGATTCAACTGCACAGTGGTTTATTTTCTGGTTTTTTACTGCAATTTTGCTTTTGATTTTGATGATAATTCTTCTTGGATTGAGGAGATAGAAAAGCTTAAATATCCTCGGTATTCACTAATTTTGTAGGCTAGGTCAGCGGGTTAGCCCTCCGCTATATGCAAGCGGGCTTTATGCAGACTACGAGTGGGGCGTGACAAGCGCGTTAGGGAGTCTTTATTCCTACGTTGACGCTTTGTCTGCTTTGACTTTGTAGATGCAAACCGGGTCAGGCCTTGATCGGAGCAGCCCTAAACATTTATTAAAGTGCTTAGCAGGAAACGAAGCTGAGGAAGAATAAAGGTAGCTTTCTAAGGTGTTTGAAGCAAACCACTTGCCTACACTAAATTTTGGTAAAAATTAATCGTCCTTTTTATTTGAACCGAACATTAATTTAAACCACTTGCCTACATAAAGGGAACCAAGTTTCCACTTATCAACCCCTCCTTTAATTTAGGCTCAAGGCTGATTGGAACCAAGTTTCCCCTTATCAACCCCTCCTTTAATTTAGGCTCAAGGCTGATACAATAATTTAATAAATGTCTTTTATTTGTTATAATTATGAAGAGGTGGAATAAATCTGGGCAGTTTTATCTTGCAGCTGCGATTGTGATAATAGTTGTCATTGTCGGGTTTGCAGCAATTCAAAATTACACTCAAAAACAAAGTTCCATAAAACTATATGACATCAAAGATGAACTTGGAATTGAAGGTGGAAAGGTTCTTGATTTTGGAACATATAATGTAGAAGATGAAGAAGATAAAATAGACTTAATGCTTTCTTTTGTCAGCAACTACAGCCAGTATGCAGGAGAAGGAAAAAATCTTTATTTTGTGTTTGGAAATCAAAACAAGATTTATGTTATAAAATACGAGGATATTGTAAGCGGAAGTGTAAGTGTTAGCTTTGGAGAAGAAAAAAGTGAATTAAAGACATTTATAAAAAGTGAGGAGATTGAAGCATATACTCCTACAGAAAATAAAGTAACAATTACAATAGGGGATTTGGATTATGAGTTTGAATTAAAAAGAGGGGAGAACTTTTATTTTATAATCTCTCAAGAAGTTGGAGGAGAACAGCATGTTATCATCTCGTAAAAAATCAAAAAAAGCAGTGAGCATAATGATAGGTTATGTTTTGTTAATCACGTTTGCAATAATACTTGGAGCAGTAGTTTATACCTGGCTAAGGTCTTATGTGCCAAGAGAGACGATTGAATGCCCTGACGGAGTTTCTGTTTTCATCAAAGATATCAAATGCGAGAGCATTGGAGGAAATGAATATAACTTGACATTAAACTTAACTAATAATGGAAGATTTTCAATTGATGCTTATTATCTAAGAGTTTCTGAAAATCCTGAAATTGAAATTGGGACAAAATCACTTACTGAGATTGTTTCTGGAAATGTCCAGGCAGTCTCTGGGGGCATTATCACGATTCCAGGACAATTGCAGCCAGGAACAGATGCTGGGACAGTAGTATTCAAGACAAATAAAGCATATCTCGCAGAGATTACTCCAATAAGATATGAAGTTATTGAAGGCAAAAGAAGATTAGCCATATGCGGAGAAGCAAAAGTCAAGGAAACTATTGATTGCGAGTAATTAAATTTAAATACTGAAATTAGCTAATAATAAAATGAGGAAAAAAGGGGTTTCGCCAGTCATTGCGACAGTTCTATTAGTTGGAATGGTTATTGTTCTTGGGATGATAATCTTCTTATGGATGCGTTCTCTTGCTCAAGAAACAATCACAAAATTTGAAGGGCAGAATATTGAACTCTCATGTGATAGTGTTCAAATCGAAGCAAGCAGAATGGGTAACCAGTTATCTATCTCTAATATTGGAAATACTCCGATTTATGATTTTAATATAAAGAGCACCATGCCAGGAGCATATGAAACCCAAAGAGCAAGCGAATTATTTGAAGGAGAATGGAATTGGGGATTAAATCCTGGAGGAATTTTTTCTGGAGAAGCAAGCGAGATAGGAGATGCTGACAAATTAACACTAATCCCGATTCTTCTTGGAATGTCTGAGAGTGGAAGCCAAAAAACTTTTACTTGCAATGAAAAAAGACATGGACAGGAAGTTTTCTAAAATGAACAGCAAGGGAATTTCTGCTATTATAGCAACAGTAATATTAATTGCATTAACTATGGCTGTTGTTGCGATTGTATGGGGAGTTGTTACAAACCTGGTTTCAGAACAGTTGGAAGAATCAGGCAGTTGTTTTAATATATTCGGCAAAATAGAACTAAACAGGGCATATACCTGCTATAACACAAGCAGCAATGAATTTCTTTTTTCAGTAAATGTAGGAGACATTGATGTTGAAAAGATTGTTGTTTCTATTTCTGGACAAGGCACAACAAAGAGTTATACTCTTACAGATTCTGAAGAGGATATTGGTTTGCTGAAATATCCAAGCAAAAATCCTCTTGTGGAAAAACCTGGGAAAAACTCAGGACTAACTTACATTTCAAATGACTTTTCATCAAAACCTGATTCAATAAGAATCTCTCCAGTCATAGGAAACACACAGTGCGAAGTGATTGATTCCATGCAAGTGATTGAAAGTTGCTTATATTCTTCTTGATAAAGCTGACAAAAATATTATAAAGCGGTTTTTACTCTCTTATAGTATAAAAAAGAGCAGCAAATAAATTTTCTGCTACACTTTTGTAAACAAAAAAGAGGAGAGAATGAATCATAAAAAAGCGCAAATCTGGGTTGAAACTGTTATCTATACTTTGATTGCATTTGCATTAATTGCAACTGTTCTTGCTTTTGTAAAGCCAAAAATTGACGAGATGCAGGACAAGGCAATAATCGAGCAAACAATCAGCATGATGAAGGATGTTGATTCCACAGTTAGCGAGATTATCCAAGGCGGAAGCGGGAACAAAAGAAAGATAGAAATTGGGATAAACAAGGGAGCATTGATAATTGATGGGGAAAAAGATTTAATTTTATTTGAGATTGACAGCAAATATGTTTACAGCGAGCCAGGAAAAGAAATAGAAAATGGCAATCTTCTTATTATCACAGAACAAATAGGAGAAATCAGCAAGGTTGCAATAACAAGAAACTATACTAATTACAATATTACTTTTAATGGCAAAGATGAGATGAAATCTCTAAGCAAAGCATCAACTCCATATAATATTTTTATAACCAACAAGGGCAAGTTAAATGAAACCTGGAGGATAGATTTTGAATTAAATTAAAAATGATAGAAAATACTGATATAAGCAAGTTTCCAAAAGTAGAGATAGACTTTAACCCAAAAATTCCATTATTAAAAAAAACACCGGACAAGTCCAAGATTAATATAAGATACAGCCTTATTTCTCCATTTGCATATGCTCATATTTATTGGGACCCTCAAAAATTTGAAGTGTTTTATAATATTGAAGAACCAATGCTGACTGAACAGGAAATGAAATACAAAAATGAAATTATCTCTGCTATGAATGAGATAATCAATTTTGAAGAAGTTATTGAAAAAAACAAAGATTCTCTTTTAGACTATCTGGACAAAATGTTCAAGGTTCTTGCAATTGAACTAGGAATGACAATGAATTATGAGAGTTACAAGAAGATTTTCTATTATATTGCAAGAGATTTTATTGGATTCAATGATATTGAGCCATTATTAAGAGATTATTTTGTAGAAGATATTGAATGCAATGGGACAGAATTTCCAGTTTATGTTGTCCATAGAATATTTAGAAACCTTAAAACAAATCTTGTTTACAAGAGCATGGATGAGCTGGAGGGATTTGTTGAAAAACTTGCTCAAAGAAGTGGAAAATATATTTCATATTCAAACCCTATCTTAGATGCGAGCCTTCCAGATGGAAGCAGAATAAATGCAACCTACACCAAAGATATCACAAGCAGAGGGCCTACATTCACAATCAGGAAGTTCACAAAAACTCCATGGACTCCTCCTCAGCTTTTGGAGTTCAATACACTAAGCGCAGAAATGATGGCGTATTTGTGGCTTTTAGTGGAGTATGGAACAAATATACTTATTGCAGGAGGAACTGCATCAGGTAAAACTACTTTGCTAAATGCCCTTGCATTTTTTATTTCTCCTGAAGACAGAGTTGTAAGCATTGAAGATACTCGTGAGTTGAATCTTCCAAGAGAAAACTGGCTTCCAAGTGTTGTGAGAACAGCAACAGGAGTTGGAGGTGCAGGGGAGATTGATTTGTTCACTTTATTAAGAAGCTCGTTCAGGCAGAATCCAGATTATGTAATTGTAGGAGAAGTTAGAGGTAAGGAAGCATATGTATTGTTCCAGGGAATGGCTTCTGGACATCCATCAATAGGAACAATTCATGCAGATTCTGTTGATACTGTAATCAAAAGACTGGAAAGCCCTCCAATAGAACTTTCACCTACTTTGCTGAATATTCTTGATTGTGTTTGCGTCATGACTCATGCAAATGTCAAAGGAATGGAAACAAGAAAATTAAGGGAGATAGTTGAGATAATAAATGTGGATGACAAAGGAGTTGCACTAACTAACAAGCCCTTTATGTGGAATGCACTTGAAGACACTTTTTATTACAGGGAAAATAACAAGATATTTGAAAAAATTGCAATTAGAAATGGATTGAGGACAGCAGAGCTAGAATTAGAATTCAGAAGAAGATCAGAATTGCTGAGGAAAATGCAGGAGCAGAGAATATTCAAGTTTGAGACTGTTCAGGATTTAATCAATGAATACTACAAAAAGCCAAATGAAGTTCTAAGAAGATTTGGGATAAGATAGTTATCACCTCTTTTTGAAAAATGCTGTCAGGATTGCATCGTTAATAGATAAGGATAATCAAAATCTTTAATAACATCTTTTTCTTATTTTTGACGATGAAAAGAAGTGATATTTCGTTTTTAATGCAGTTAGTGGAATCAATGGAAGATTCACAAAAAAAGCTTGAAGAAGCTTATAAAAAACAGGATTTTGAAGAATTTAACAAAGTAAAGAAATTCATGCTTCAGATGCAAATGCAAATTTCAGAGATATTAAAATGATTCAAAAAAATTCATTAGATGATTTAAAGAGCAATATTTCAAGGGAGTCAAAGACAGTCATGGAAATTGATTCATTGTATAATGAGATTGAAAAAAGCAGTGATGAGGAAAAAGAGATGTTCAATTCCCAGATACAAACCCTGGCACAATCATTGAAAAGAACTAATGAACAGATTAAAAAAATCCTGGAAATGATTCAAATGCCAAAAAAACTATCTGCATTAAATTCCCAACCTCCAAAGATTAAGATTCCTTCAATGCCTGCCCCTCAATTAAGGCCCTTTGCCCCAAAAATAGCCCAGCCAACTCCAAGGATAATTGAAAAACCAAAAAAAGTAATCCTTACTGACATAGAGAAAGCAATAATAAAGAGAATAAGAAAAAAAGAAGAGCAAGTCAAAGAAGTTACTGAAAAAAAGCCAAGCACATATGTTAGATTTGCAAACAAAATGTTTTCCAATACTTCTAATTCCCTGATAAGCAAGGGCTATTTTAAGAATATTAAAAGAAACTTGGTAAAGGCAAATATTCCCCAGCTAGCCAAAAGCTATGTGTCTGTTATTTTTTTGTCAACAATTGTTTCTTTTTTTGTTGCCTTGTTTATAATGGTTTTTTTCTTGTTTTTTAATCTTGGGGTCAGGGTTCCATTCATAACTCCTGCAACAGGGGATATTTTTACAAGATTTTTAAGTGTCTTTTGGATAATTTTAGTAATCCCAATTGGCACCTACTTGTTTATGCTTACTTATCCATCTATTGAAAGAAAAGCCTTAGAGACAAAGATAAATCAGGAGCTTCCATTTGCAACAATACACATGGCAGCAATCTCTGAATCAATGATTGAGCCAAGCAATATCTTCAGCATAATTATTTCCACAAAAGAGTATCCTGCTCTTGAAAAAGAATTCATCAAGTTGCTTAATGATGTTAATGTATTTGGGCATGACTTAGTAGCTGCATTAAGAAATCTTGCTTTTAACAGCCCAAGCAAGAAATTATCTGAATTATTAGATGGCCTGGCAACAACAATAACAACTGGAGGAGATTTGTCTGAATTTTTTGACAAAAGAGCGCAGACATTGCTTTTTGATTACAGGCTGGAAAGAGAAAAAGAAACAAAATCAGCAGAAACATTCATGGATATTTACATAAGTGTGGTTATTGCTGCTCCAATGATACTTATGCTCTTGCTGATAATGATGAGAATCAGTGGATTAGGAATTGCATTGAGCACAACAATGATTTCATTAATAATGGTATTGGGAGTTTCAATAATAAACATTGTATTCCTGGCATTTTTGCAATTAAAACAACAAAATCAATAAAATGGTAAAGACATTTCAAATAGCGGGAATTGTTCTTGGGTTGATGGTAATTGGAATTTCATTTTTATTTCTTGGGAGCAGTGGATTTTTCTTTTTAGTTGGAGTAGGGGTTTTAGTTGCAGCACTTCCTTTTATTATTAAAGTAATACAAGAGACTACAGATGCAAATGAAAAAGAAGAAATGTTTTTAGAATTTACCAGAAATCTTGTGGAGAGTGTAAATACAGGAACTCCAATTAGCAAGAGCATATTAAATGTCCAGGACAGGCCATTTGGAGTTTTAAGCCCTCATGTTAAAAAACTTGCAAATCAAATAAAATTAGGGATTCCATTGAATAAAGCACTTACTACTTTTTCAAAAGACATAGACAACAAGACAATTGCAAGAGCTTTAACCTTGATTGGGCAGGCAGAAAGAGCAGGAGGAGATATTGGGATTATTTTAGAGTCTGTTGCAGAGGCAGTAAGCATGTCTGAAAAATTAAAAAAAGAAAGAAAAGCTGCGATTTCAACTTTAGTTGTTCAGGGATATATTATCTTTATTGTGTTTATTATAATCATATTAGTTATGCAATTCAAAATTCTTCCAATGATTGCTGGGATTGCAGATGTGGGGGGAGCAATTGGATTAGAAGGCGGAGAAGCAATTGAACAATCAGAGATATCCAATGCATTCTTGTACTTGCTTTTGATTCAAGGATTTTTTAGTGGATTAACAATCGGCAAGCTTTCAGAGAACAACATAAAATCAGGAATTAAACACTCTTTTGCACTGATGTTTTTATCTTTTATAGTCTCAGCAGGAGCAAATTTCTTGTTTGGTGCTTAGAATGAATGGAAAAAAAGCCTCGCATGTAGGGATAGTTTTGTCTTTTGTGATATTCATAACATTTATAATTTTTATTTTTTCAATAACAGAACCATTGACAACAGTGGAAAGAGGAAAGCAGGATTTATTGAAATTTCTCAGGGTTGAACTGATAAATGAATTTAGCGCAGATATGACTGCAGAGACAATCATCATAAAAAACACTACAGTTCCTGAATGCGTTATGATTAACACTGAAGATGCCAGCAATCTTGTTACAGTTGCAAAAAATGAAGAAACAGGCGAAACATTAGACTCTTACTTTGATGGAGATAAAATCAAAATTAAAAGAAACGGGGCAGTTCAGATAAAAGTTTATTATTCTAAAAAATTTATTAATGGACAGGATATTTCTGGTTGCAATAATCCAATAACAGAAGGAAAGGACTTTGATTTTGGTTTAGTAAGAACCTTGAAGTATGTTTTTAATAGTTCTATTGTTAACTTTTCACAATATATCAGCACTTCTGAGAACTATGATGCAATAAAAGCAAGATTTGGCATTCCTGCAAGTGATAATTTTGGTTTTGTTTTTGAAGATGGAGAAAGGAATATAATAGTTCAAACACAGGAAAAAGAAGTTTCAACTGACATTTATGTTGAAGAAGTTCCAATCCAGTATGTGGACAACGAAGCGAATATAAAGCCAGGATTCATTAAAATAAAAGTGTGGTGAATAATCTTTTCCAGAAAAGATTAGACAAAAGCGAGAATTTACTATGATAACAAAAAACAAGAGAGGATGGATAAAAATAGTGGAAGCATTTATTGCAGTCTTGTTAATAGCAGGAGTATTATTATTTGTTATTAACAGAGGGTATATTGGAAAATCAGATATTTCTGACAGAGTTTATCAGGCGCAAATTGCAATCTTAAGAGAAATTGAACTGGATGAAAATTTAAGAACTCAGATACTTAGTGCTGAGCTTGAGGGAGATGTTCCGCAAGATGTTTTGAATAAGATAGAGCAAAGAAAACCAGATTATTTGACTTGTGTTGCAAAAATATGCAAGATGGATGTTTTATGCGAGTCTGGGGAGGTTCCTCTTGACAAAGACATTTATTCCCAGCCTGTTGCAATCACCACAGATAGTGCAAGTTTTGATCCAAGGCAACTTAAATTGTTTTGTTGGACTGATTAAAGATGAAATTCAAGTCTCTAGAGCATACTGCAGATGTAAAATTCCAGGCATTTGGAAAAACCCTTGGAGAAGCATTTGAGAATTCTGCGCTTGCTGTTGCAAATACAATGTTTAGTGGAAAAGTCAAGGCAAAGATTTCTAAAAAAATAAAACTAAAAGGCAAGGACAATGAAAGACTGCTTTATGAATTTCTTGAGGAACTTTTGGTTTTGCTTGATTCTGAAGATTTTATCTTATCAAAAGTAAAAAGCCTAAAAATTAAAGATAATGAATTAGAGGCTGAGTTTATTGGAGACAAAGCATCAAATTATAATTTTTCAAATCAAGTAAAGGCAATCACCTATAATGAGATGTTTGTGAAAAGAGAAAAAGATAAATACATAGTCCAGGCTGTGTTGGACGTATAATATGAAAAAAATCAAAGAAAATGTTTATGAAATTCCTAAAGAAGGAAAAATGAATGTAGCTGTAGAAATTTATGCTTCTGAAAAACTGCTTCAGGGAATTTCCCAAGATGAAACAATTAAGCAGGCAAAAAATGTAGCTTCGCTTCCAGGATTATATAAGAAAGTTATTTTATGCCCTGACAGCCACATGGGATATGGGATGCCAATTGGCGGAGTTGCTGCATTTGACTTGAAAAAAGGAGTTATTGCTCCTGGAATGATTGGTTTTGATATTAATTGCGGGGTTAGAGTCTTGGCAACTAATATTTCACAAGAAGAATTCATGAAAAAAAGAAAGGAAATTCTTCATGATTTAAAGAGGACAATTCCATCTGGAGTTGGAAAAGGCGGGGAAAGATATTCTATTGAAACAATCAAGGAAGTTTTAGTTAATGGAAGTGAGTGGGCACTGAAAAATGGTTTTGCAACTAAGGATGATTTGGAAAGAACAGAAGAAAATGGAAAAATGCAGGGAGCTGATGCAAAGGATGTTTCTCAAAGAGCTATTTCAAGGGGCTTGCCACAATTAGGAACTCTTGGAGCTGGAAATCATTTTATTGATGTTCAAGTTGTAGAAGAAGTTTTTGATTCAGAGAGTGCAAAAGTATTTGGATTAAAAAAAGGAAATATCTGCATTATGATTCATTGCGGAAGCAGAGGATTAGGGCATCAGGTTGCTTCTGATTATTTGAAGTTAATTGAGGACAAATATGGAGTAAAAGGATTGGCAGACAGGGAATTAGTTAATGCTCCGATTGAGTCTGATTTAGGCAAAAAGTATTTTTCAGCAATGAAATGCGCTGTTAATTTTGCTTTTTGCAACAGGCAGATGATTATGCACAGAGTCAGGGAGTTATTAAAGAGATATTTTCCTAAACTAAAATCTAATTTAGTTTATGATATTGCTCATAATATTTCCAAGATTGAAGAGTTTGATGGAAAAGAATTATTAATTGTTAGAAAAGGTGCTACACGAAGCCTTGGAAAAGGAAGAAAAGAGATACCCTTGATTTACAGGAAAACTGGGCAGCCTGTTTTAATCCCAGGAAGCATGTCAACCCCATCATATATTTTAGTTGGAACTAAAGAAGCTGAAGAAAAAACATTTGGAAGTTCTGCTCATGGTGCTGGAAGAGCTCATTCAAGAGCATGGGCTCATCATGAATTAAACATGAAACAGCTGAAAGAAATACTTAGCAAGAAAGACATTTTATTAGAAGGAAGCTCATTGGCAACAATTGAAGAGTCAGAGCTTTCATACAAGGATGTTGAAGAGGTTATTGAGGTTACTGAAAAGACTGGCTTGGGAAAGAAAGTTGCCAAATTAAAACCTATTGCAGTTATGATTGGGTAGATATCGCTTTTTTTAATTAAGGACTCATGAGATTATTGCAGGTAAGTTTAACAAGACTGTAATAGATTATCCCTACTTTCAGTTTGTTATCTTAATAAATTCAAAATCTTAACACCAAATATTTTTAAACTCCTAATACCAAATACTTCTATGAAAAAGAGTTTGATTTTGGTTGCAGTGTTTTTATTAGCAATAAGCATGGTTTCTGCAAGTGATGTGATTTTGAAACTTTCATCTTTAACAAATGCTCATGGAGAATTGTGGAATGGAACTGCGTATACAACTCAAATAACTTATAGCAGTGTTTTTGGAAGTGCTTATAATGGAACTAACCCCAATACCTGCACAGGAAGCAATAGAGTTCTAAAACTTTCAGCAATAACTAATGCTCATGCAGAAGCTCCAACTGGGACTGCATATAATACTCAGGTTTGTTATGGGGATTTAAATTGCACATATAGAACAGGAGCTTGCAATGCAGACGAAAGATGTGTGGTAACTCTTTCAGCTACGACAAATGCTCATCTTGCTGGATGCAATCTAATACCTCCAGCTGGTGGAACAGGAAGCTACACAAACAAGATTTGCTGTAAGAGTGCAGGCGGAGTATCGCCTTCTGTAAATTGCTCATTATCTACAACAAAAGATGCTTGCTGGAGCAATGGAGGAAATTGCACATGGACACCGCCTGGAACAACAACAAATCCGAGTGGGGGATGCTGTCCTGCGAATCAAAGTTGGAGTGCAACCTATCTAACCTGTGGACCTACTGCTAATATCTGCAATAGTTTATGGACACCATTAAATCAAATATCTGGACAAAGTTATAGATTGCAAGGAAGCACATATCAGTATTGTGCTAAAGTAACATCTGGAGTAAGTACTGGTTATTGGTATGATGTTAATAAGTTCTAAGTCGGTATTGCAAGAAGTTTATCAAATCTTATTGATTTGTTATCTTAATAGAATTTTATTTAATAACAATTAGAAAACTTCTCTGTCACCTGAAGGAATTGGTTCAGGAAGATAAAAAGGTCTTTCTCCAGCAGGATATTCTTCATCAGGACAAGGGTCTTTGTATTCCATCACCCCTAATACTGCAGGTGCAACTAAAGTTTTATTCCATTGATGAGTTGAAGGATTTACATCTCTTCTTCCAGCAGTTGCTTCGTCTTTGTTTCCAGCTGGTCTTAAAAATCCAAGATTATAAACCATTTTAGATAACATCATATCTTTGCTTGAATAAGCGGTTGCAGTTACTGGATCATAAAGAACACTTGTTGAATATGCTGCATCGTTTGTTTCACCGCTTCCAATTAAATTTTCAGTTAGTTCTTGTAAATGAACTGGTTTTCCAACCGAAGTATTAAACGTAGTAGCGGCACTTTTTACTTCATTTCCACTAAACCAAGAACTATTCCATCCTCCGCCAATTCCATTATCCCAATTAATACAGATGTATCCTTCTGGAGGCAATCCAGACGCCTTAGTATTTACTTCCTCAATATCTGCGTCAGCAAAATCTGTAAATGCGTCTTGATTAAATTGATTTAGCTCTGTTTTGATTGCGTCTTTGATTGCAGTTA
>JBFYLU010000060.1:0-4342 GCA_041305285.1 Nanobdellota archaeon | reverse complement strand
AATCTGATTTTTTCCATGTAAGGACTTTCTTGAAATTTTCTGATACAAGTGAAATCATTAGAATTTCTCCTTCTCCAAGCTTTATTTCATCGCATTCAATGTCATAAACAAGAGTTTTTGGCTTGAAAGGCTTGTCTTCAATTAGCTTGAAAGAATTTGCTTTTATGCAGAAATCAACATCCATTGATTTGTCAATTCCTCCAAATTCATTAGAATTGTGAAGCATTTCTCCTTCGATTTCATACCATGTCAATGGAATCATTTTCTTTTCCATTATATAATGAGTTATGTAGCCCAAGTCATAGCCTCTTCTTTTTTCTATTTCCTTGAAATCAAGCTTGTCTGCAACATCGTGCAAGTCCTTGTAATTGGTTGCGTGGATTTTCAATGCTTTTACTTGTTTTCCAAGAAAGTTTTTATTTGCAATCTCTACTTTTTCAACTTTGGTTTGCCTGCCTTTAAGATTTAACTGGATTTTTTCTATTTCCTGAACAAGTTTTTTTGTTTTTTCAGGAGTTATCCCTTGCTCCAGGATTGCCCATAAAAACACATCACAGGAATCTATAACACAGACTCTTTTGCCCTGACTATTTCTTCCTATTATTTTAGCATAGTTTTTTTCATTAAAATCAAAGTAGTCATAGTCTATTGGAAGGAAATCAATTTTCATAAAAAGTTAAAGAAAACTCTATTTTTATAGTTTAGGAATTAGCTCTGTATCCCAATGGTTTTCTCTTAGGGTTTTCAGTTTCTATTGCTTCTCTTGACACATAGGGTTTTATGTATTCCAGGAATCCCGGCAATTTTCCTGGTTTTAAACCAATTTCTTGTTCAGCTAATTCAATTATCTTTGAGTCTCTTGAAAAAATAGCTGATTTTGCTCTTGCATAGAGTTCATCGCAAGTATTAACCCATTTTCTAAGAAGTTTCCTTGCAACTTCCCTTGAAATAACTCCTTCATCTACTAAGATATTTATTGATTTTGTCATGGTATTTCAAGGCACTTTAGTTATTTAAAGTTTAGTCTAAATGCGTGTTTTTGCATTACCATAAGGTTTAAATACCACTTATTAGTGACAAAGATATGGAAAAAACAAGAGAAGATTACCTCTTTGAGGATTATGTTGCTTACTTAACTAGTGATAGGTCTGAAGATGAGTATGATGGAGAAGCTCATTCATTAAATGGAAGACTTTTCAGAATATTTGGCAAAGATAGAGATGCTCAAGGAAGATTTATGCTTAGAGTACACTCTGAAGTTGCTAAAAGAAATATGAGCAAATCACAGTTACAAAAGAAGCAAGAAGATAGCAGGATTAGTCCTGTAAGTTTAGAAAACCAAGTATCTAAATCACAAAGAGACAGAGCTTTAAGTTCTGGAGATTATGTTAGATTTGTTGGTTTATGTGATGAAACTGGTTATATGCCTGATGGAGAAGCAGAAGAAGAAGCATATGGACAAGGATGTTTTTTAATAAAGCAAGAAAGGGAGGATAGACAATAAAATGGAAATAAACCCACAATTAATAATTGATTCTCTTCCAGTGGTTGATCTTTTGCAAAGAGACCCTGAAATGTGCGAATATTCTGGAAGATGCGAGGAATGTTCTGGATTAGGAGCATTTTATAATTATTGCCAAAATTTTGGTGATGGTTGCAGTATTAAACTTAGAAAAGATAGGTCAAGAACATTGATTAATTAAAATGACACAACTTGAAAAAGCAGCACAAAATGAAAACTCAATGGTTTCCTTCTTGGCAGAGCTTGAAAGCCAGTCAGCTTGTCCTTATATTGGGGATTGCAAAATTGTTAAGGAATTTGGATTAAAGCCTTATTGCGGAGATTATGGAAGCTTTTGTAGTGAAAGAATGAAAAGAGATGAAAAAGCTAATTAATTTTTAGTTAATTTATTCAGTTTATCTTTCTTTTATAGTTAAGTATTTATACATTTATTCCTGTGTTATATTGGTGATTTAAAATAGGACTAAACATTCGTGAGATTATACCAAGAAAGGAAATCAAGATAGCTGATTTAAAAGGCAAAACAGTGTGTGTTGATGCATTTAATATTCTTTATCAGTTTCTCACAACTGTCAGGCAGGCAGATGGAACTCCCTTAATGGATTCTAGTAAAAGAATTACAAGTCATCTTTCTGGATTGTTTTATAGAAATATTAATTTGCTGTCTGAAGGCATTAAACTGGTTTATGTTTTTGATGGAGAGGCTCCTGCATTAAAAGCAAAGACTTACAAAAAAAGAAAAGAAGCAAAAGATATTGCTTCAGGAAGATATGAAGAAGCAAGGCAACTTGAAGATTTGAGAGCAATGAAGCGTTATAGTTCTCAGATGATTAAGCTTAATGATGAAATGATTGAGGAAAGCAAGGAATTATTAGAGGCAATGGGGATTGCAGTTGTTCAGGCTCCGTCTGAAGGAGAGGCAGAAGCTGCTTATTTGGCTAAGAAACACAAGGAAGTTTATGCATCTGTATCTCAAGATTATGATTCTTTATTATTTGGGGCTCCGAGACTTATAAGAAACCTGACCATGGCTAGAAAAAGAAAAACCTTTTCTGGTTATGTTGAAGTTAATCCTGAGATAATTGAATTAGACAAGGTTTTGAATTCTCTGGAAATTGATTTGAATCAGTTAATCTGCCTTGGAATCTTAGTTGGAACTGATTATAATCCAAAAGGTGTTCCAGGATTAGGGCCTAAGAAATCTTTGCAATTAGTCCAGAGGTTTAAACAGCCTGTTTTGATATTCAAGGAAGTTGAAGAAAGGATTGCAAGCCTGCCAGAAGAAGACAGGTTTGATTGGCAGGAAATATTTGAATTATTTCACAAGCATGAGGTTATTGATTCTGATTTCAAGTTTCCAAAAGTAAATGAAAAAAAGATTAAGGAAATACTTGTGGACAGGCATGAATTTTCTGATGAAAGAGTTGAGAATCAGCTTGAGAAGTTAAGAGAGATAAATGAACAGAAAAAACAAAAGACACTGTTTTAAGTTATAATCTCCTATTTATAAAATCTAACTCATTTTCAAAGTTTTTAAGTTCATTGGATATTTTGTTAAGATTATTTTTTGCAGTCCTGATGTTATCTTCTGAGCGATTGGGGGCATTATAATTATTTAAAAAAGCGTTAGTGTCAGCTACCCATTGCCTTCTTTCTCCAATAGACCATTCTAAGTCAGCTTTTCTTTTTCTTAGTTTTTCTTTTTCTTTTCTCTCTTTTTCTGCATATGCTTCATATTCTGCGGCACGTATTTCAGCATTTTTCTTTAATTGTATTTGAAGATCATATGCTCTTTGTTTTTCTTCTGTTTCTCTTTTCCTTTCTTCAGCATCTTTTCTTATCATTTCATCCCATTTAGCTTGTTGCTTAGCCTTAGCAGCTAGTTCTCTTGTTCTTTGAGCGTCTTGTGCTCTGGCGTCCTCCCACATTTTATCCTCTGCTCTTGCTTTTTCCTTTGCTCTTCTAGCTGCTTCTTGTGCTTCTGGGGTTCCTTGCCTTTGAGCTTCTTGTGCAGCTCTTCTTGCATTGTCCTCAGCTCTCTGAGCTCTGAATCTCTGTTCTCTTTCCATTTCACGTTCTTGACGCAATGTTTTTTCTCTTCTTTCTTCTTCAATTCTATCTCTGTATCGTCTTTCTCTTTCTCTTTGAGCCCAATCTATTCTAGAACTAGAAGCTCCAGAACTTCCTATGCTTTCTCCTTTTTTTCGTCTTTGAACTAAGAAGATTATAAAAGCAACAACAAAAATTGCTATGCCTGCAAAAAGAATTGTATCTGCTTCATAAAACCAGTCAGTAAAGCTTACAATAATTAAAAGAATTCCAGTTATCATTAGTGTTTTTGCAAATCCAAATTTATAGAAGATAAATGCAATCCCTGCAAGCAAAACAAAATAAACAAGCATTTCAAGTATTGCACTGTCAATTCCAATGTCAAAGAAAAAACTTCCCAAATCAATTTCCATTGCACTAACTCCATAAACTATAATCAAAGAAACAGCAAATGCAATTACTGATGTCACAGCAGTGCTTGGCTCTTTGAATTGCCTTGTGAATGCTTTTTTGAGAGCAAAATTAATTAGTGTGAATGATATAAGAAACACTGCTATAAGAAGCATATTTTCAAATCCAAATGCATCTAAAATCTCGCTTATTGACACCATCTTTTATCTTTTCTTTTAAGGAAATTATTTCTTATAAACTTATTGATATTAGCCTCGCAAGCTCGGGGGATATTAAGTTATTAAGAATAACAGACTGAAAGCAGTGTTCGGCTACCTGCAATGCTGAGTTATATCTCCCAAAAAGAGTGGATAATAGTGA
>JBFYLU010000059.1:0-6865 GCA_041305285.1 Nanobdellota archaeon | reverse complement strand
CCCAAAAACAACTTTAATCTTTCAATTTCTTCGTAAAATAAACGAGCTCTTTCATTGCCTAATAACCTCGCAACTTCATCTTTGTTTGACTGGATTTTTTCAAATTCCTTGATTTCCTTTAAAATCTGTGCTACTTCATCCTCATGCAAAAAAGTTTTTGAAAGAATTCTCCAGCCTTTTAATGGCATTTTCCTGTATTCAGAATGCCCTAACACACTCAGAATGTTTTCCTTGTCAAGAATATCGTCATAAGTCATTACATCAAGCAAAGCCTTTGAACGCTTTAGGTTAAGAGAGGTGTAGTCTTTTGCAACCAAATGAGTTTCTCTTTCAACATCACTAAGGATTTCCTTGAATCTTGTTTTTAGCAAAACCCCTTCTGTTCCAAGCTCCATTATATTTCTTTTTATGTCATTTGCTATTTTTTGTATCATCATGCCTTTTTGTATAACATTGACTGCATGAAACAAGCTGGAGTTATTTTTTATTTCTAGCTTGTTTAGTTTTCCAACATGATTTTCAAAAAGCTCTCTTTGCTTTTCAAGAATCTGAATATGCTCATTGACTTTTCTTAGTAATTCATCTGTTTCTTTCAGATGATATTTTATGTTCTTATAAAAAATATTTACTTCGTTTTTTCTTTCTGAAACTGCCACAACAATTGAGCCTGTTTGCTTTGCAGTTCTTTCAGCTGCCTTGTGCTTTGTTCCTGTTTCTGCTGTTCTTATTTTGCTGTCTGGAGTAAGAAGAACATTTGCATAGTTTATTCTCTTCAAGTCATGAGAAAGGACTATTGCACCATCCATCTTGCTTAATTCAACAAGTTTTTGAGGTGTTAATCTGCAGTTTATTTTAAATCCCCCATCAATCAATGGAAGAACAAAATCATTTTCAACAACAAGCAAGGCTCCTTTCTTGGCTCTGAGAATTCCATCTAATCCACTCCTAAAATTAGTTCCTGGAGAAAGAACTTTGAGGACATTCATGAACTCTTCTTCACTTGCCCTTAAATTCTCAATGATAGTTATGGTTTTTGGAACTATTGTCTGCTGGACTTCTTTTATTTCTTTTTTTTCAATTGGAGCTATTTCATTAACTTTGCTTATTTCAATAATTTCGGGTTCCATCTTTTTTATTATGGGATTAAAACTCTAAAACTATTTAAAAACTTCTATTGTTATTGGAGAATTAAAACTTTATCAAAAGTGAGATTAAACTGCTGGCAGAAAGTTGAACACAGCTTAAGGAGTTGTATAATTAATAGATTAGAATTACTTTATCTTTAACTCATCAGTATCTTCTTCTGAAACCAGATGAACTGCCTCTTCTGGAGAATCTTCTGTTGCTGCTGTTTCTATCCCTATTGCCTCCAAACCTGCTGGAACTATCTCTTTCCCCCCTATTTTCTCCTCTGCCATATCTTCTATTTGAGTTGAATCTTCTCTTAGGATAATGCGGTTTAAGGTCAGCATGCACTCTCTCAAACTCAGGGATTTCTTCTCTGCAGATATTTAATTCCTGGTTATGGACTATTCTCCTGAAGTTTTCATAATCTGATTGGGAGATAATGTTGATTACTTTGCCTTGCTCTCCTGCTCTTGCAGTTCTTCCTATTCTATGAATATAATCCTTGCTGTCTTTTGGAGCTTCATAATTATAAACATGAGAAACTCCCTTTATATCCAAGCCTCTTGCTGCAACATCAGTGCAAACCATTACTTGAATTGTTTTTTCATGAAAATTCTCCATTGTCCTGTTTCTTTTTTCCTGGGAATGGCCTCCGTGAATTGCAAGAGCCTCTATTCCAAACTCATTTAAGTTTCTCTCAATAATATCAGTGGTTCTTTTGGTGTTGCAGAAAACCATTACTAATCCTGATTTTTCATTTTTTAACAAATGAAGCAATAAAGAAAACTTTTCACTTCCATCAACATCATAAAAAACCTGCTTTAACTTGGTTGCATCAACATAAGCTTCTGCAGAGACTTCTACTGGATTATTCATGTATTTTTTTGCCAAAAGAAAGATATCATTGGAGATTGTCGCAGAGAAAAGCAAGGTTTGCCTGTGCCTTGGGCAGTTTTCAATTATTCTTGTCACGTCTTTTTGAAAACCCATGTCAAGCATTCTGTCTGCTTCATCCAAGACAAGAATTTTTATTCCTCGCAAGTCAATTGTTCTTCTTGTCAAATGGTCGAGTATTCTTCCAGGGGTTCCCACAACAACATCTGCTCTTCTTAACTGGCTTATCTGAGGGTTTATTGAAACTCCTCCATAAATTGAGCAGACATCTAATTCCTTGTATTCTGAGAATTTGTAAATTGCGCTTGCAACCTGGTTGGCTAATTCCCTTGTTGGAGTAAGCACTAATGCCTGGATTCCTTTTCCTGGCTCTACATTCTTGATTATTCCTGAAGCAAAAGCAAGAGTTTTTCCTGAGCCTGTTGCAGCTCCTGCTATAACATCCCTGCCCTCAATAATCAGGGGTATTGCTTTTTCCTGTATTTCTGACGGGATTTTAAATTCCTGTTCTTGAATTGATTGAATGATTGGCTCAATTAAGCCAAGTTTTCTAAACTTTTCCATGATTAAACTGAGAAAAAGATAACCTATTCTTTCTCTAATTCTACTACTTTAAGGATATTGATGATTTATAATGGTTTGGTTTTTGAGAATTAAGCTATTGCCTTGACATGCAATTCATGCATTCTTTTCAAAAAAGCCTGCTTGTCTTCAATCTTGATTAAGTCTGCATGCCCCTGAATAATAAGATTAAGTGCAAATGGAGATGGCAATGGAGTGTCTTTGATTTTTATTTTCACTCTTCCTTCTGCAATCCACGAAAGAACTTTCTTGGCGCTTTCAATGTCCATCAAATCTTCAAGAACTTCTCTTCTTGCTTCCCTTAGTATTGGAAATTCATTGCTTATTTTTTTCACAGCTGACATAAGAAAATGAGATTTCATCTGCTGTTTGCCGACTGTTTTTCTTCTTCCCATATAGCTTCTTAAAATCATCAGGGAACGGGTTGCACAGTGCCTGAATCTTCTTGCTAAAATATCTGTCCTGTCTATTGCTTCTTTTAGTATTTTCTCAAAATTAATTTCCTTTAGTTTATTCAGAACAGCTTCAAGATTTATTTTTGCTCCTGCCAGGAAAAATCCATTGTCATTTATTCCTATCTCAACATCACGATTTTTTGTTGTTGCAAGAAGATATGCAATTACCCTCGACAAAGCATCATTTACTCTTCTTCCATACATGCTGTGGAATATCAGGTAATTCTTATCTCCCTTGTATCTTTCAATTATCATTGTGTCTGAATCAGGTATTTCAAGGAATTTATGCTGAGCCAAGAAGTAATTGTAGATTGCAGTTGAGGTTCCCTTGTTTGTGTAGAGATATTCCTCTATTAACTGGATTATTTCTTGTTTTTTCTGCCCTGCATTTAGTCTGTCTTTTATTAGTTTCCTGAATTTTCCAATTTCAAGAGCAGAATCAAAGCTCAATGGAAGCATTTCTGAAAACCAGGATGGAATTGTTGGAGGACGCTGAATATCTCCCTTGACATAAAGATTCATGCCACGAGTGTACAAATACAGGTATTTTTTTCCTCCCAAAACAAACACATCTCCTTTTTTCATTCTTCCAAGAAATCCTTCATCAATCATTCCAACTGGCTCCTGGCTTGGAGCAAGCTTAACTGTTATAAAAGATTCTTCTGGAATTGTTCCAATATTTGTCAGATACAAAACTCTTGCAAGTTTTCTTTTTTTTCCAATCTGCCTTGTGTCCTTGTCATACCATATCTTTCCATAAACTGAATTTTTCTCAAGAGAGTATTCTCCTGAAAGATAGCTTATTATATCAAGAAAATCAGATTTTGACAGTCCACTGTAGCAGTAGCTTTTTCTTATTAATGAAAAAACATCGTCGATATTCCATATCTTATAGATTGCCATTCCAAAAATCTGCTGGCTTAAAACATCAAGAGCATTTTTTGGGAATTTTATTTTGTTGATTTTTCTTTCAAACATTTCTTTTTGTATAACAGAGCATTCAACCAAGTCATCTCTGTCCATTACAATAAATCTTCCTTTTGCTGTTTCATGAAAATGATGTCCAGCACGTCCGGTTCGCTGGGTTCCACGAGCTGAACTCTTTGGAGAGCCAAGCATTATCACCAAGTCAATAAAACCAATGTCAATTCCTAATTCCAAGGAAGTTGAACAGACAACAACTTTTAGTTTTCCGTCTCTTAATCTTTCTTCTATGTCAAATCTGTGGCTTTTGCTCATTGAAGAGTGATGTGCTGCTATATTATCGTCTCCGTATTCTGTTGGAAACTTTTCCTTGAGATGATTAACAACTCTTTCTGTTGCTGAACGAGTGTTTGTGAATATAAGAGTGGTCTTGTGCTCTTGGATTAATTTATCTAGCAAGTCATACATTTTTTGATAGACATTTTCATCTTCTATTAAATCCTCAACAGGAGTCAAAACTTCTATGTTTACTTTTTTATTCATTGGCACATTTGCAATCCCAACACTTCTTTCATTGTCAATTCCAGAAAGAAACTTGGCAACCTCATCTAGTGGCTCAATAGTCGCTGACAAGCCGATTTTAACTGGATAAATGCTGCTGACTTCATTTAGTCTTTCAAGGGTTATGCTAAGATATGCTCCTCTTTTATTTTCCAGGGCATGAATTTCATCAACAATGCAGAACTCAACATACTTGAGATTATCAACAAACTTTTTTGTTGTTAAGATTATTGCAAGAGATTCTGGAGTTGTCACAAGAATATGCGGGGTTTTTCTTGCCATTTTAGCTCTTTCTGATGCTGTTGTGTCTCCTGTTCTAAGTCCTACACGGATTTTTTGAAGTTTTATATTCTTTTTTTCAGCAAGAGCATAGATTTCTTCAAGAGGCTCTACAAGATTTTTATGAATATCATTTGTAAGAGCTTTTAATGGAGAGGTGTAAACTGCATAGATTTTATCTTCAAGTTCATTTTTTTCAGCCAAACCTACAAGATAATTTAGAATAGACAAGAATGCTGTAAGGGTTTTTGTTCCTCCTGTTGGGGCTGAAATCAAAATGTCTTTTCTTTCCCAGATGCTCATTACTCCATATCTCTGAGTAAGGGAAAACTCCTTGAATTTAGAGAAAAACCACTCTCTAATCAAAGGATGCAGGATTTCTGCTATTTCATTGTCTTTTCTTTCTTTTACTTCATAAATTTCTGTCATTTTCCAAGAAAAATAAACTGTGGGGGATTTATATAAAAATGCCACCATTATTGGGTTTATTAAGGTAATGATTGACATAATTATTACCTCTTTTTGAATAAGGACGTGTAGTCCATTGCAGGTAGTTTCTCAACAATGTTAGAAATGTCATCTTAATAAATCAGTTAAGTAAATTATCTTTATTTCAATAACTTTAAATAATTCTATTCTTACTATAAAATATGGCTAAAAAGAAAGCAAGCAAAACTAAAAAACAAAAGAGTTCTATTCTCAAATCAATTGGAATAGGTGCATTAAAAGGAACATGGTTTCTTATGAAGACTCCGTATTATATTGGAAAGGGAATTTACAAGGCAACCAAGTATACCAGTGAGAAAGTTGAGGAAAGCTCTAGGAAAAAACAAGTAAAGCAAAAAAGAGAGGCAATAAGTGCTGTTTATGAAGATTTCAGAGTAATTCATTCTAAAGAAGGAGATTATATTGAGTTTGAGAACAAGATAAACAAAGCTGATTCAAAGATTGGAGTTATTCTTGGAGCAAGAGGTTCAGGAAAAACAGCTTTTGGTATGAAGTTTCTTGAAAATGCTCATGCCAGGACAAAAAAGAAATGCTATGCAATGGGATTTAATCCAGATGAAATGCCAAGCTGGATTACAGTTGTAAATACAATAGATGAAATAGGAAACAATTCAATGATATTAATAGACGAAGGAGGAATATTATTTAATTCAAGGGATTCAATGAGCAATGCAAATAAATTGCTTAGTGATTTAATATTAATAGCCAGGCATAAAAACCTGACAATATTCTTTATTTCACAGAATTCTTCTAACCTTGATATAAACATACTCAGGCAAGCAGACTTTCTTGTGCTGAAACCATCATCTTTATTGCAGAGAAACTTTGAAAGAAAAATCATTCAGCAGATTTATGACAATGCAAGTGAGCAGTTTGAGGAATTCAAGGACACTCCTGGATTGACTCATATTTATTCAGAAAACTTCAATGGATTTGTAAGCAATCCCCTGCCTTCATTCTGGGGAACAAACATAAGCAAGTCATTTAGATAGTGTTTTTTTGCTACACTAAAATTTATAAATAGGTTTTAATTAACTAATAAAGAAAAGAAGATGGTGACAAAAAAATTATTAGTATTTCTTGGGGTTGTTCTACTATTAGGGATGGTTAGTGCATGGAGTGTTGAGATAACAAAATTAAATGGTGCTTCAATCCAAGATAATTATAGTGTTGATGTCACAAACTTACATTATCAACTAAATGATGTAAATTGCTCACAAGTTTCAGATATTTTATTTAGCAAAGATAATGGAGCAACAAACACTAGTAAAGGTGGTTGTTCTGAAACTGGCGGAGAAATCTTATTGCCTAACTTAATGTCTGTACAAGATGATAATAATTGGATGATAATAGTTCAAAATATAGATAATACTACTGAAACAGATTCAGTAGATTTCTGGGTTGATAGCATTTATCCTGAAATAACAATTAATCTTCCTTCTGCTCCGGATTACTTTACCACTTACATTGTTCCTTTTGATGTTGATGTTGATGAAACAAATCCATTAGATGAGGTTTACTTTGCATTATATAAA
>JBFYLU010000058.1:0-12330 GCA_041305285.1 Nanobdellota archaeon | reverse complement strand
ACACTGTAACCTCAATATTCACTGCTTTGCTTGCTTTATTTGTGCCTGCCACAATAATAGTGGCATTAAAAACAGTTTTCTCAATTGCTAAGGTTTAACTTATCTATATTAATAATAGCTGAATCCATATCCAAACGACTGCATGCAGTATTTACCCAAGAATCAATTCCAAAGTTTTGAAATTCATTGCTATTTATATTATTACATAGAAACAAGTAAGACTTCTTGTCTGTTTTCTTTTTGAAATCAATGGCTTTCTTAAGCTGATTTTGCCCTGGTTTTGTTGAAACTAGAATTCCTATCTTATTAGCATTTAGGTATCTTAAATAAGCAGATTTGTTCTTTTTTTCAATTATTTCCAAGTCTGATTTAGATATTTGTTCTAAGCTGTCTTTTTGCAGCACAAATACTGGAAGATTTGTTTCATAAGCTAAAGAAACTGCGTGAAACTTACCAGAGCCTATTAATAATATAGCTTCTGCATTGATTTTGGGCTTGCTGCAGCCTAAAATTTGAGTAAAAAGGACGATATTATTTGTTTTTGAAAGAATTTCCTTGACTTCCAAGGCTATATCCTTAAATTGAATAGAATAAACAATTGCTATTTTTTTGGGAAGGTTTTTAGATAATTCCAAAATTCTTCTTGAATTTACTTTTGCCTTTGATTTTGCAGGAATAAACAAAATTTTCATAGAAATAAGCTAAACTAACACTTAATAAAACTTCTCTTCAGGCTCTTTTTTTGGCATATCTATATGCTTTTCAATCTTGGCAAATGAAGGAGTAACAATAACCATGTTTTCATGCCCTGCAATATTGCCTTCAAGAGCATCAACTGTTTTTTTCAGCTTTGAAATTGCTCTTTTTAACTCAATAGGATCTTTTTGCTTCAATATCTTAAAATCAACAACTGCAATAGTATAACCGTCCCTTAATGCATTAAGAATAGTATTTATGTCATCATATTGCTTTAAAACAAAAACCTTGACAATAACCTTATTTTGTTTTGTTTCTTGTTCCAAATCTATTTCAACATAATCTTCGCCAATTGGCTCACTATTTCCAAATGTTCCTGAAAATGCTTCTTTTATCCTCTTAAAAACCATGCTTATTTTAAATGCGAGATGTTTATAAAGATTTCGCAAGTTTGTTGTATATTTTGAAAAGAAAATTATTTTTTCTGATTGTTGATAAATTCTTCTCTCAATTTGTCAACTTTTTCAGAAAGAGAAGATTCTTGATTCTCAATTGTTTTTAGCCTTACTTGCAAAAGCTTTTTCTTATTTTCCAGTTCTTTTTTTATATTATTTTTATCAGATTTAATCATTAACTGCCCGAGTATCTTGTAAATTTCACTGGTTTTTTCTATTTCCTTGAGAGCAGACTCTGTTTCAGAAAGCTCCATTTGAAATGCTTGTTTTTGAAGAATTAGATTATGCAAACCTTGTTCTAGAAACTGCATTTCCTGCACTTTATCTGATTCCATTTAAACCGCCTTAATCTTTTTTAGTGCGCTTCGTGGCTTGTAAAAAATCTTGCTTCCACAATAAGGACAAACAAATCTTTTTTCAAGATTGGTGTTTGTTATCTTTTTTCCACATTTAAAACATTTATATGCTGGCATTTGTAAGACACCTACGGTTTCTTGACAGTCAACTTCCCTTTATAAAAGTTTGTTGGTTTCATTTAATTATCCCCTAAGTGATATGTATCTGATGCAAATTTTTTATTGCATTTGGAACATTTCCAGATTCCTTTTGATAATCTTTTTGCTCCGAATCTCTTGCAAAGAGGGCAAATTTGCTTTTTTCTTTGCTTTTCTTCTACCTGGACTACTCTTGCTCTAACTGTTTTTCCATATCTTGGTCCGAATCTTCCAGATGATTTTACTTTTTTTGTTTTTGTCATGAATTTACTCCTTGAATGGGGCTGCCCGGATTTGAACCGGGGTCGTCAGGTCCCAAACCTGAAAGGCTACCAGGCTACCCCACAGCCCCTTGAAATTGAGTAACTTAGAGGAATTTATAAAACTATTTCTTTTCTTTTTCTTTTCCTTTTTCCTCTGCTGCGGGTTTAGCAACAGTTGCTGTAGCTGCTTCTCCAGGCTTGGCTTCTCCAGTAGTTGCAGTTGCACTTGCTGCTGTTGCAGCTGCTTCTGCAGCCTTAGCAGCTGCTTCTTCCTGCTGGATAACCTTTTGCTGTTTATCCTTTATATCTAAAAAGTATTTTTCTAATTCTGCTTTTTTCTCTGAAGGTGTTTCAGTTCTTTCTTCTTTTATCTCCTTGTCGAATTTTCCTTCATCAATTTCATGGCCTACCTCAATAGGAGATTTGTTTTCCACTAATATCCCAAGGCTAGTGCATGTTCCCACAACAGACTTAACTCCTGCCTTTAAGTCTTTAGCAAGAAGATTTGACATTTTTTGCAGGGTTACTGAGATAATCTGCTCAATAGAAGCATTTGCAACATATAATTTTTTTTGAGTTCCTGAACCTTTTTCAATTCCCAGTTCTTTTTTTAAAAGCTCTGAAACTGGAGGAGAAAAAACCTTAACTTCAAAAGTTTTTGTTCCTACATCCACATCCAGCTCAACAGGAACTTTTAATCCCTTGAAATTTTTAGTAGCATCATTAACCTTAGAAATAACTTGCCCTATGTTTATTCCAGCTGGTCCAAGCTTCTGACTAAGTGCAGGACCTGGCTGCATCTCCCCGCCTTCAACTAAAATCTTAATCTGCATTTTCTTCTCCTTCTTCTCTCCTTATAACTTTAACATTATCAATTTTTACTGTAACTGGCAGCGGAACTACTGCTCCCAACAAGCTTACTACTACTTCTTCCTTTTGCTTATCTATTCTTAAAACTTTTGCTTTTTCACCTTTTAGTGTTGCCCCGATTATTTCCACGATGTCTCCTTCTTTGATTGTAATTGTCGAAGCTGATGGCTCAACCATTGCCTTGATTTCATCATAAGAAATTGTTTTTCCTACAATTCCCTTGATATATGGAAGATTAAAAACTGATTCTTCTGCAGAGTCTCTGTCTTCTGCTTCCAAAAGAATATAACCTCTAAGCCCGTGAGGACGTGAAACAGAATGGATATTAAGATTCTTTTTCTGGACTTTTTCTGCAATCATGTCCACTGCTCGCTCTTCTTTATTTGTTGTGACTTTTATGATGAAAATCATCTTAGTTTGCTCCGGCTACTTCATAACTTCTTAAGAAGTAGATATTAGTATTTAAAAATTGAGGTTTATAAAACTTTTCTAAACTCTAAACTCGTTTGAATTTACAAGGAATTTGTCTTTAGAGGTTTAGAATTACCTTACAATATATTTCATCAAAGCAGAAAAGAGAAATCCAAATGCCCCGATTACTATAATTCCTACAGCAGATACTTTAGTTACTGTCCAAAATTCTTTTTTAGTTGGCTTTCTAAGTGCATGCCATACTCTCCTGCACTTTAGAAAAAAAGAGGTAAATTCCATGATTTAATTAGAAATAAGGGGTTTTTAAAATTAGTTATTTCTCTTTGGATTCAAAAGAGCCGTCCCAAGATTTCCCTGGAGGTGAATCAAGGAACTTATTGCATCTTTCTATAAAGACTTTAGAAGGGAAGTCGTCTTTTTTCATTTTAAGAATTCCTTCAAATTCCAATTTAGCTTTTTTGAATTTAGATTTAGAATACAGATTAAAAGCGTTTTCAAACTTGCTGATTAATAGATTTGTTTTGCTGTTGTCATCTACAATGAGCTCATAAATCCTTATTGGTAATTTTTTTCCTTTCACCTTTACTACATCCAGCATCCTGCATTTAAATTCAGATTTTATATTCTTATAAGTAGATTCTGAGATTATTATTTTAACTCCATATTGTTTTGTTAATCCCTCTAATCTTGAAGAAAGATTAACTGAATCCCCCATAGCAGTATAATCAAAACGATCTTCTGAACCCAAGTTTCCAATAATTGCTTCACCAGTGTGAATCCCGCATCCAATGTCCAAAATTGGAAGATTTCTTTTTTTCCAGGACTTTTGAAGCTCCCTTAATCTTCTTATTTGAGAAACAGCAGCATTACATGCTAATCTCGAGTGATCTTTCTCCAAAAAAGGAGCGTTCCAAAAAGCCATTATAGCATCTCCTACAAATTTATCCACAGTCCCTTTATTCTCCATAATAATTTTTGTCATTTCAGTAAAATACTCATTAACAAATCGCACTAATTTTTCAGGCGGAAGTTTTTCACTAATGGTTGTAAACTTTCTAATGTCTGAGAAGAAAACAGTTATCTCTCTCTTTGCTCCCCCTAATTTCAGTTGATGTTTCTTGCTTATTATCTCTGATAGCAAATCCTTGCTTACATACTTCCCAAAAGCATCTGTTAAATAGGCTCTTTGCTTTTTTTCCTCAAGATAATTCATTGCTATCCCTGCGAAGGTAAAAACAAACAAGGACAGCGGGACATAAAACAAATCTAAAAGATAATTGTAGATATTAAACAGATAAATGCCCATTATTCCATACAAAAAGATAATGAAAATAACCAATGGAAAAGCATAATATATTTTTATTCTAGATAATAAGAAAAAACCCAAAATAGAGGTTATAATCACCAAGACAATTAAAGAAAGATTTCCTTGTTCATTTAAAAAGTTATCAAGAAGGATGTTTTGAATTATGTTTGCGTGTATTTCAACACCTGGCATTGAAATTCCATTAGAAGTTGGGACAAAATAACTGTCATGAAGATTCGGGGCTGTGGCTCCAATCAAGATGATTCTATTTTTTGAGTCTATCTTGCTATTAAGGGCCTCGTAGAAGCTTATTGAATCAAAAGAACCTGGCTCTCCTGCAAAATTAATTATTTTCCTTGCCTGAGAGTAAGATTCCACAGAAGAATATTTTTTATATACCTCGAAGGCAAAGGGCATAGTTGTTTCTTTAAAATCTTCTGATAATCCTAATTGAAAACTCCTTGTTACTCCATCTGAATCTGTTAAAAGGTTTACATATCCATGACTCACATTAAAAATTGGCTTGAAAAATAGGTCATTATTTATCTCTGATGCAAGGACTACATTATTCATTGAATTTAAAGTTGAATTAAGACTCGAATCGTTGTAGCTATTCTCAAAAAAAGACACATCAATCCCTATTGCTTTTGCATCAGATATTTTTGGCAACAATTGGGCAAAAACATCTCTTTGCCAAGGCCACCTACCAATAGTATTTATGCTTATATCATCTATTGCAATTATTAATATATTATTTAATGGGGCTTGATTCCCGTACAATCTATCTGAAAATATAGAGCTGAGATAAGAAAAAGAATTGGAGATTATTAACAGTGTAAAGATTACAAGAAGGATAAAATAAACTAAGAAGTTTCTATTATAAAATTTTCTTCTCATAAGAATCAAAATATTCTTGAATTTAATTTCTTTATCTTTTCTGTTATTTCTATTACTTTCTCAACTGATTTTAAATCCAGCGGAATCTTATCCTCGAAGTCCGTTAGATTAATCTCCCCTTTATCAGCTAATTCAAATCCTTCTCTTATTTGTTCATCAGATAATTGATACTGCCTTTTTATGGTTCTTAAAACAAGGGGGTGTTTTTCCAGCTCTTTCTGCCTTAAATTTCTAAGTGCTTCAACAGCCCTTTCTCTTAATTGATTTATTCTTTCTTTTTCCTCTGGACTAAGATCTCTTTCATTAACTTCTCCATTTATTTTTTCTACTGCTTTTCCACCTAAAACATTAAACCTTTTTCCGTCCAATTCATATTCTACCTCTCCTTCTCCAACAAAAATTTTATCCTCTTCTATTGAAAAAGCTGTTCCTCTAACAGAAGCCACACTATTCCCAGATTTTACAGTATAAGAATTAATCCCAAATAGATTAGTAACTTGATAAAAAACACTTCCTTGTATCTGAGATACAGTTGGATTTTCTTTAGCCAAATCATCCAGATAGATTTTGGTGTTTGAATCTAAATTAATTACAATACTTTCATAAAGAATAATTGTTGCTAATCCATCTTCTTTTGTCTCGATTACATCTTCTTGAGATAAATGAACTGTTCCTGAGACTATTTCTCCATTGACTAATACTCTTCCTTGTTCAACATCCATTTGTGCTATAATTGTTTTTGAAGAAACTAAAGAGATATAGGTTATAATTAAAAGAAGGAAGACAAAGAGTACTGCTCCAGCAATAATCAATTTAATCTTAGGTTTCATAGATTAATAGTAGTAAAAAGGTTTTATAAAATTATTCAAAAAATTCAATTCCCAATTCTTCTTCAATTTCCTTGTGTTTTATTGAATCCATTGACTCTGCGTGCCCTAGAATCTGAGAGCTTTTTACTCCAGTTACAATCAATAAAACTCTGAGTGATTTTTCCATGTCAGGAGAAATCTGAGCACCCCAGATTAGCTTTGCATCTGGAGATATCTTTTTCCCAACTTCTTCTATAATCCCCTTGCATTCATCAAGACTCATGTTTGGGCCCCCAACAATATTAATTAGCGCCCCAGTAGCATTGGAAATGTCAACATCAAGCAAAGGATTGCTAATTGCCTTATTTATTGCGTCCATTGCTCTCTGGTCTGTATCTGACTCTCCCATTCCAATCAATGAAACCCCTCCATCAACCATCACTGTTTTAATGTCTGCAAAATCAAGATTCACTAATCCAGTTGTTGTTACAAGCTCTGTAACTCCCTTGACTGCATTAGTAAGTATCTCGTCAGATATTTTAAAAGCAGTATGCAGTGGAAGTTCAGGAGCTAATTCAAGAAGCTTGTCATTTGGTATTACAATCAAAGTATCAACAACAGATTCTAATCTTTCAAGCCCGTTCATTGCATTCTCTATTCTCTTTTTTCCTTCAATAGTAAATGGAAGAGTTACAACACCGATAGTCAAAGAGCTTTGTTTTTTTGATATTCTTGCAATCTCTGGTGCTGCACCAGTACCTGTTCCTCCTCCCAAACCGCAAGTTATGAACACCATATCTGCTCCAGACAGCTTCTTTTTTATTTCAGACTCAGATTCTTTTGCAGCTTCTTCTCCAACCCTCGGATTGCTACCTGCCCCTAATCCCTGGGTCAATTCTTTTCCAATAAGTATTTTTTGGTCAGCATTAGCATATAATAAATCCTGTGCATCTGTATTGACTGCAATTAACTCTCCGCCCTTAATTCCTATTTCCTTCATTCTGCTCAAAGAATTATTTCCTCCTCCTCCAACTCCCACCACCTTGATTTTAGCAGTTTGCTTTTTGATTAGTTCTTCTAGTTCCTTATCAATATCTCTTACTTCCTGAGAAATCCCATAAGAGACACTCTCTGCAGGCATCCCCCCCTCTTGATTTGACATATAAGCCATGAAAAATTATGTCTAGAATTGTTTATAAGAATTGTTGTTGTCTATTTAATACAATTCTGTATTCAAATCGACACAGTCATTTGCCTAGTCTAACTCCGAGGTTGAAGTCAAATCGACACAGTCATTTGCCTAAAGAATTGTTGTTGTTTATTGTATGCAATTCTGCAAGAGAATTAGTTATCTTTAGTCTCTGGAGATTTCTTTTTTTCCTCTATTTCTTTAATCTCAAGTTCTAAATCCAAAATTTCCTTGAATTTTTCCTTGAATAATCCAACAAATTGTGCAAATGATTTTTCAACTTGCATGACTATTTTTTTATCATTTATAGAAAAAGGGAATTTTTTTCTAAAAAGAAACTCATTTAAGGAATCTATTTTTTCATTAATGTCATCTAATTTTCTCAGAACAATCAAATCATATTCAACATCTTTCCCAGCCAATGGATTATTAAAATCAACTCTTACTCTTCCACCTGAAACTGAAAGAATTTTTGCAATTCTCCCGTCAAAATTAAACATTACACCTGGAATGGGATTAAGCTTATGCTGCCTGAAAACATTCAATGGAATCAACTTCACTAAATCTGCTTCTCTCTTGCCAAAAGCATTTTCAGCAATAAGTTCAAGATGATACTTTTTTCCTATTTCCTTTCCAATCAAAAAATCATCAATTGCTTTTAAGAACATCCCTTGCCCTAGAGAAAAGATAAATGGCTTGGCTTCTGCCTTAAGTCCTGCTTTTTCTATATCCTCTTTGGAATTGGAATCAAATATCTCCCCGCCTTGAATTTTTCCTGTGAATTCAATCTCTATGAAATCTTTTTCTTTTAAACTCATAGTATTTGTTTAGTAAAAACGTTTATAAATCTATTTTTTTTGAATAAGATATGGTTGCAAAGATAATTAATGCTACTGAAGCAAGAGTTGGCACAAACATCCTCTTTGAAGGAAAGCCAATGACTGTTAAAAAAATCGACATAAGCAAGACAGGAAAACACGGGCATGCAAAAGCAAGAATAGAAGCTGTTGGAATGTTTGATGGAGGCAAAAAGGTTTTTGTTATTCCTGGACATGATAGATTGGAAGTTCCTATGGTTGACAAAAGAAAGGGACAGGTTTTATCTCTTGGAGATAAGATAAGCCTTATGGATTTGGAAAGCTTTGAGACTTTGGAAGTTGATTGCCCTGAACAAGAAGTCAAAGAACAATTAAAAGAAGGGGAAAACGCAGAGTATTGGGATATAGAAGGACAAAAAATAGTAAAAAGAAAACTTTAAAATGGCCGCAAAAATACCAGAAGCTCAAAGAAGATTATTTAAGAATGTTTTTGTATGCAAGAAATGCCAAAGCAAGATTAAAAGCGATCCTCTTAAGATTCTAGAAGGAAAAACCAAATGCAGAAAATGCGGTTCAAGGGCATTCAGGCCAATAAACAAAAAATAATCCTGCTAGAAAATCACGCCAATGAACTTTATTATTTATGACATACTTATACTAATTGCTTTTGCTATCTTTATCTCAGTATTTTTGTATACTAAAAGAAAAAACCTGAAAAAAGAAGGGTTATTATTGCTGTACAAAGAAACTTGGGGGATAAAGTTCATTGAGAATCTTGGAGGCAAATACAAGAAATTTTGGAAAGTTTTAGGATACATCTCAATAGCAATGGGTTATTTATTAATGATATTAATGATTTATTTTTTTATTAGAGTTTTAATGATTTATCTTTTTAGTCCAGAAATTGTCAGGGCAATAAAAATCCCTCCAATCATGCCATTAATACCTTATCTTCCAACAATGTTTAATATTGATTTTTTGCCACAATTTTATTTTATATACTGGATAATTATAATTGCTATAATTGCAATCCCTCATGAAATCGCGCATGGGATATATGCTGCTTATAATAATATAAAAATAAAAAATACTGGATTTGGATTTTTTCCTTTTTTCTTTCCAGTCTTCTTAGCTGCTTTTGTTGAGCCAGATGAAAAAGAAATGACTAAAAAAAGCAAGATAGCCCAGATGTCCATATTATCTGCTGGAACCTCTGCAAATGTATTAACTGCTTTAATTTTCTTTTTAGTATTGTGGCTGTTTTTTTCATTTGCATTTGCTCCTTCAGGAGTTGCGTTTGACACCTATTCTTACTCATTGATAAGCGTGTCTTCAATAACAATGATAAACAACATTACTTCCAATAACCTAACTTATAATGAAACATTAAATATCTTAGACAAGGATATTAATGAGGTGTATGCTGGAAACAAATACTTGCTTTCAAAAAGCGTTTTTGAAGATTCAAGCAGCAAAACAGCTTATGAATCTGGGATAGTTCTTGTATATGATGATTCTCCTGCAATAAAAAATCAATTATCTGGAGCTATAACTGAGATTGATGGGGTAACAATCACCAGCAAGGAGAAATTAATAGAAGAGCTTGGAAAAAAGAGTCCTGGAGAGATGATAAACATAAAAACTTTTGACGGAGAAAAGCATAAAGAAAACAGTATTCTTCTTGAAGAACATCCAGAAATAGAAGGAAGAGCGTGGCTTGGGATAGGATTTGTTGATAAAAAAAGAAGCGGAATAATTGGAAGATTAGCAGATGTAATGACATTATTAAGAGAGCCTAATGTTTACTACAAACCTGTTTTTGCATTCAGTGAATTCATATATAATTTGCTATGGTGGATTGTTCTTATTTCATTAAGTGTGGCATTAGTTAATATGCTTCCAATAGGCATTTTTGATGGTGGAAGATTCTTTTATCTTACAATTGCAGCAATAACCAAAAGTGAAAAAATAGCTAAAAGAGCTTTTATTGGGATTACTTACTTATTTTTAATATTGCTAGCATTGATTATGTTTTTCTGGGCTTTTAGCTTTTGGTAAAATGATTCCAAAAAATATCCAAGATATTCTGAAAAAACAGCATTATGAAATTGTTGGAAAGCATTCTGCTGTTCAAATTTGCAGATGGACAAAAAAATCAATTAGAAATGAAGGAGTTTGTTATAAGGAAAAATTCTATGGAATCCAAAGCCATAGATGCTGTCAAATGACTCCTGCAGTCATGTGGTGCCCGAATAAATGTCTGCATTGCTGGAGAGCTATTGAATTAACTCTTGGAGACAAGCTAAAAGGGAAGGTAGATTCTCCGTCAGAGATAATTGACAAATGTATAGATGCTCAGAGAAAACTTCTTCTTGGTTTTAAGATTCTTCCAGAAACAGAATACAAAACAAAAAGCAAAGCAGACATGAAAAAATGGAAAGAGGCTCAAGAGCCAATGCAATTTGCAATTTCGTTATCCGGTGAGCCAACTATCTATCCGATGATTGGAGATTTAATTGCTGAGATTAGAAAAAGAGGAAAAACAAGTTTTCTTGTTACTAATGGCTTGTATCCTGAAAAAATAAAAGAAATTGCAAAGAAAAAACAATTGCCAACACAGCTGTATGTTTCTGTAAACACTTCTAATAAAGAGAGTTATTGCAAGTTCCATAGAAGTTCAGAGAAAAATGCATGGGAAAAGCTCAATGAAACTCTTGAAATTCTTCCAAAACTCATTGGAAAAACAAGGACGGTATTTAGAATGAATCTTATAAGACAGATAAACATGGATGACAAGAGCATAAAAGAGTTTGCAGGATTAATCAAGAAATCAAAACCGCTTTTTATTGAGATTAAAGGTTACATGAGTGTGGGTTTTGCAAGAGAAAGATTAGGTTATGAGATGATGCCAACTTCTGAAGAAATGATGGAGTTTGCAAAAAAACTTGAAAAAGAATTAGAAAAAGAAAAGTACAAGATTTTGGATTATCATGAATTCTCGAGAGCAATTGTCCTAGGCAAAGACAAGAGAGAATTGAAGATAAAGAAAAATGAAATTTAAGAGGATTGTATAAGAATTGATTCTGAGAATAAAATCATTAAAATACCGACAATAAGCAAGAAAATTCCAATTGCTAAAAAAATCAAAAACATGGCTATTTCCAATGAAAGAGTATATGCTACAATAGAAGAAGCAATTGTTGCTATGCCTAATCCAGAGCTGATTTCTCCGCAAAATCTTGCCAATAAATAGCTTCTTGTTAAAATGCTTGCAAGAATTGCAATTAAAATTATAAGCAACAAAAGATTAACCAATATAATATAAATCATTTTTATAAATCAATTACTCCCTCTTTAATTATTTTTAAATAATTTTGGAGGACTTTAAAGGTCAATTATTCCCTCCTTTGTCAGGGCAGCGAATCTTATTCCAACTGGGAGGGTGATTAGTGCAGATATTAAAGCCATGTGCTCTTTTCCGTCTCCAGAAGCAAGAGAAAGAGCTACTTCTGTTCCGTCTATTTTTCCTTTTAATTTTTGAGAAAATTCATCCCTTAATTCCCTTATTCTTTGGCTTAAATTAACCTTAATGAATTCAAATGGTTTTTCATGAGTAAAATTTTTAGAAAAATCATCTCCAAGGATTATTATTTTTTCCCAGTTTCCATGAGTCATTAAACCTGCAACCTGCCCCCATGTTCCTTTTCCAGAAGATAATAATGCTATAAGTTCCATATTAAAAAACAGCATAAACTCTTTTTAAGAATTGTTGTTGTTATTTGATATATGGGATAAAGTTTAAATACTGATATTCTGTTGAAAGTTTAACCGATTGAACCATATCGCTGAAGTTCATTTTCTGGGCATAGGCGCATAATATGGGAGGCGAGCAAGTTCACGAGAGAAGCTATGTAATCCAGTGACGAGTGGGCTTGGGAGTTAAAGAAACAAAATGGATTTAAATCAAGAACTAAAAAAAGCATTAGTTGAATTAAGAAAGGAAAAGCCAAGAAAGTTTGACCAGACAGTAGACTTAATTATAAACCTGCAAAAATTTGATGTTAAAAAAACCTCAATTAATTTATTTGTAAATGTTCCTCA
>JBFYLU010000057.1:0-10931 GCA_041305285.1 Nanobdellota archaeon | reverse complement strand
AAAAGATAAGAGAAGAGAAAAGAAAAAACATCCTTATAGAAAGGGTGGTGGGAAAAGAAGCATGAATTTGAGTTGTTCTTGTTGTTCGTGCTGTTCTAAGTAATTATCACCTCTTTTTGATAGAATAAATTATCACCTCTTTTTGTAAAGAATTAAAGTAAAAAAAGCAAATAAGTTAGAAGTTAGTATTGCCAGCAGGTAAATACTCGGGGCTTAGAAGATAGTATCTTAATAAGTTAATCTCGATTCTTAACGAATATCTTTTAAACTTGTTTTAGTTATCTAATAAATGATAGAGGTGATATTTTTACTGGCTTTGGCTTTAATATGGATTATATTTGCCAGTGTGCAGGATTTGAAGCAAAGAGAGGTTGCTAACTGGCTTAATTTTTCCTTGATTATCTTTGCAATGGGATTTAGATTTTTTTATGGGCTGTTTGGACAACAAGGATTTGGGTTATTTTATCAGGGATTAATTGGATTAGGAATATTCTTTGTTTTAGGCAATTTATTTTATTATGGAAGAGTTTTTGCTGGAGGAGATGCAAAACTGCTTATTGCATTGGGAGCAATACTGCCTTTATCTGAGAGCTTTTTAGTTAATGCTCAGTATTTCTTTGGCTTTTTTGTTTTATTTCTTGTTGCAGGAACAGTTTATGGAATGATTTGGAGCATTGTTTTAACAATCAGGAATTTCAAGGAATTTAAAAAAGAATTTAAACAACAATTCAGGAAACTAAAGATTGTTTCTATTCTCTCTCTTATTGTTGGGATAGTCTTGTTGATGCTGGCTTTTTATTTTGGAAGCTTGTTTCTTTATTTGTCCTTGCTTTGCTTTATTCTTCCTTTGCTCCTTGTTTATTCAAAAACAATAGATGAAGCATGCATGGTCAAGAGTGTTAATGTCAGGAAATTAACTGAAGGAGACTGGCTTTACAAGACTATCAGAGTTGGGAATAAAACAATCAAGGCAAGCTGGGATGGATTAAGCAAGAAAGACATAGAGATTATAAAAAAGAAATATAAAACAATTAAGATAAAGCAAGGAATACCTTTTGTTCCTGTATTTTTAATTGCTTTTATAGGATTTATTTTTCTTTATTATTATGGAATTCTTCTTGGAAACCAGGGCATTTCTTTTTTCTCGGGTTTTTTCACTTCTTTTTCTTGAGGTTTTTCCTTGGATTGAGTGTTCTTTTTCTCTGGTTTTTTCTTTGGCTTTGCTTTTGAGACTCTTGTTTTTTTCTCAAGCTTTTTTTGAAGTTTCGTTAATTCGGGTTTTTCCATGCTTATTCTTGGAGAGGAAAGGCTTTCGTCTTCATAGACTGGAAGGAGATTTATTATTTCATGCCCAAGGACATTTGAAAATAACATCTTGACTTCTTTTGGCTTGAATCTTGTTTTTATTTTTTTTGATATTCTTTTTGCAAGAGAAAATACTTTTTGAGGAAATTTATCTTCAGATTCAACATGTTTTTTAGGAACAACCAGCACATGTCCCTTTGAAACTGGATTTATCTCAAGAATTGCAACAGCTTCAGTGTTTTCATCTATTTCATAAGAAGGAATTTGTTTTTTGATTATTGAACAAAAGATGCATTTGGATTTTGGAGATTCAGTTGATTCAGGTTCTTGTTCAATTGCTTCTTCTTGGGATTGAATCATTTTGTTTTGAATCAAGAAAGCTTCAAGCTGATTATTGTCCATGTTTTGAATCTGGCTTATTGCAATTGCTTTTTTGTCTTCTGGGAATGTAGAGTCAATGTGCTGAATTAGCTTTTCTTTTATAGATTCTATTTGTTTTTCTGGAAGCATATTCTTATTATTGTTTTTATGTTTATATTATTATCGATATAAAAATTTATAAAGCTGATTAGATTAAGGATATAATAAAAAAATGGTGAAGGTATTTAATTTAATTTTTGGGATTGTAATCGCTCTTATAGGAATTAATTCCATATTTGGATTTTTTACAGAACCAGATTATATGTTTTTTGTTGTTGGTGGCATTGGATTAATAGTAATGTTTATTCCAGTAAGATCAGATAGCAAATTCTTTAAGTTGGTAACTAGATGGATTTTTGGGGGATTTTTGATTTTATCTGCATTGCTTAGCCTTATTGGAGGAATTCCTTTTTTAGAACTTATTCAATATGGAAACTGGTTTGCTGGAGCAGTTATCATCTTTATAGGGTTGATTTACTTTTTAACTAGTTTTAGAAGTGCAGTTAACCGTGATTTATATCTTGAAACTTAATTTAGAATTTTTCTTTTTTAGCCAAAAGCCCTACCTCGCACTTGAATAAGCTGTTATTTATATAAGAATTTTACTCACTTATCCAAATGCTCTTGCTCCCATTTGAATAAGCTGTTATTTATATAAGAATTTTACTCACTTATCCAAATGCTCGCCTCATATCAATTACTTGAACTGAGCTGACATTCTGCACTTTTTTCAAGGCTTCTTCTATTGATTCAAGCTCAAGGCTTTCGTCAAGTGCAAAACTAATTATTACTGCCTTTAATCCAAAAGCTATTGGCTCTTCATTAATATTCTCGAGTTTTCCTTTTCCTTTTTCAATAATCTCTTTAGAAATAGATTTTATTTCTTCAAGATTTGAATCTGGTGATTCTGGCATTATTTTTAATGTAATTAATACTGTTCCCATATGTAAGACACCTACGGTTTCTTGACAGTCAACTTCCCTTTAGAAGTTTTTGTCTAATTAAGTGTAATTAAATGGCTTTATAAGTTTTATTATAAGGTTTTGAATAACAATACTTAAAAATGCAGGAAATTTTTATGGAATATGGTTGATGCAAATTATGAAAAGATTTTAGAGAGGATTTCCAAGGCTTCTGGTTTGCCTAAAGAAGAGGTAGAGAGGAAGATAGAGGCTAAGATTGCAAAACTTTCTGGTTTAATTAGCAAAGAAGGAGCTGCGCAAGTTGTGTGCGCTGAGTTGGGAATTAATTTTGATGATGAGAAATTCAAGATTGATGAATTGCTGCCTGGAATGAGAAAAGCAAATGTTTTAGGGAAGGTAATTAATATTTTTCCTGTTAGGAGTTTTGAAAGGCAGGGAAAAACAAACAAGGTTGCTAATTTTGTTATTGCTGATGAAACTTCAAATATAAAAGTAGTATTATGGGATACTAATCACATAGCTCTTATTGAAAACGGAACAATAAAAGAAGGAAGTGTTGTTGAAATTGGAGGAGGAAGCATAAGAGACAATGAGATTCATCTTGGAAGCTTTTCTGAATTAAAGCTAAGCCAAGAGCAGATGAATGAGGTTAAGACAGACAAGGTAGTTAAGGAAAAAACAATTGCTAATTTCAGGACAATGGATAATGCAAGCATAAGAGCTTTTATTGTCCAGGCATTTGAACCCAAGTTTTTTCATGTTTGCTCTGAATGCAAGAAAAAAGTCAGTGCAGAGGGAGAGGGATTCATATGTGCAGAGCATGGAAAGGTTCTTCCAGAAAAAAGAGCATTGATTAATATTGTATTGGATGATGGCACTGAAACTGTGAGGGCAGTTTTGTTTCATGAGAAATTAAAAAATCTTGGCTTGACTGCATTAGATGATGAAACTTTGCTATTGCAGCAAAAACAAAATCTTTTAGGAAAGGAAATGTTTTTTTCCGGAACAGTAAGGCTTAACAAGTTTTTTAATAATCAAGAGTTTATAATTGATTCAGTCAAGGAATTGGACTTGGATGAAGTATTAAACACCCTTGAAAAATAGAGATGCTAATTAAAACTCACCTTGTAATCACTCTTTTTTTAGTTTTATTATTAATGCCTTATGTTGCATATCCTGTTTGGTTTTTGGCTATTGCATTGGTTGCCACTTATCTGCCTGATATTGACACAAAGAGTTCTAAATTAGGACATTATTGGTTTTTCAGGCCATTGCAATGGTTTTCAAGGCATAGAGGAATGGCTCATAGTTTTAGTTTTCTTATTTTTTTGAGTTTGTTATTTGCTTTGTTTATTCCATTGCTTGCATTGCCTTTTTTTGTTGGATATGGATGTCATCTTTTAGCTGACAGCTTTACAGTTGAAGGAATAAAGCCATTTTATCCAAGCAAAAAAATGTCTTGCGGAAATGTAGTTACTGGAAGCATTTTAGAAACAAATATCTTTGTTTTTTTCTTGATTGCAGATATAATTATCTTTGTTGTTAATCCTTTAGTTATATTCTAATATATGTCTGATAGGCAAATAATCTTTATAAACAGGATACTTTTGAGTGTATTATGAACAAGAAAGAAGATGAAGAGATAGTAGAGAGTGTTCCTGAGGAAGCAAAGAAAGAACCTAAATTAACTGATTTGCCTGGCATTGGACCTGCTGTTGCTGCTAAGCTTGAGAGTGCAGGGATTTTTGATTTAATGTCATTGGCAGTTATGTCTCCAAATACTCTTGCTGATACTGCTGGAGTTGGAAGTGCTGTGGCAAGAAAAGCAATACAAGCAGCAAGAAATCTTTTGGACTTGGGATTTCAAGATGGAATGGAATATGCTCAAAGAAGAGAGAATATTGTTAATATTACAACAGGAAGTAAAAACTTAAATGAACTCCTGGGTGGAAAAGGTATTGAGTCTAGAGCCATAACAGAAGCTTTTGGAGCTTATGGCTCTGGAAAGACTCAATTGGGATTATGCCTTTCTGTTTATACTCAACTGCCAAAAGAAAATGGCGGAGCTAGTGGCAAGGCAGTTTTTATTGATACTGAAGGAACATTCAGGCCTTCAAGAATAAAGCAAATTGCAGAGGGATTAGGAGCTAATCCAGAGAAAGTCTTGAAAAACATTTTTGTGGCAAGAGCATTTAATTCTGACCATCAAATACTTCTTTTAGAAAAAGTTGGAGAGATGATTAAAAAAGGAGAGCCAATAAAATTAGTTATTATTGATTCATTGACTGCTCATTTCAGGGCTGAATTTTCTGGAAGAGGGCAACTTGCAGACAGACAGCAGAAACTTAATAGATATCTTCATGATTTAATGAAGTTGGCAGAGACTCATAATCTTGCTGTTTATGTTACAAATCAGGTAATGGCTAATCCTGCACAGATGTTTGGAGACCCAACAACAGCAATTGGGGGAAATATTGTCGGGCATGCATCAACTTTTAGGATTTATCTAAGAAGAGGAAAAAAAGGAAGCAGAGTTGCTAAGCTGATTGATTCACCTAATCTGCCTGAGAATGAGGCAATATTCTTTGTATCTGAAAAGGGGCTTGGAGATGAAGAGCCTGCTACAGAATAAACCTCGCTTTTTTTAGTTAATTAAAATAAATTATTCTAGTATTTCTCCGTTGTAAATCATTAAAGATGCAGTGCCTTCTTTGATTTGCCACGGCCATATTACTGCCACAATAATTTTATTTCCATTCCTTGAAATAAACATAGGTTGATCGATTTCACGAACTTTTTGAAAAGGATGATAATCTTCCCATTGAGAAAGAGTTTTTTTAAGCTCTTGGGGTGTTGGCTCAAACTCTTCTATAAACTCCTTGAAATATCCTAGAAGTATGCTTTTTGCTTCTTCAATATTTGGGCTTTTTCTAAAACCAATTTTTGCGTGTCCTATCCAGATGTTTGGATTTTCAGTCAGGTCATTTTTCAGCCTAAACAAGCTAATTAGCTCATGGAGTCTTTCTTGTTCCATGCCTTTAAGAATATTTTTCTGTATATAAAGATTGATTGTCTAAAAAAAGACTATTCTACCATTTCTTCTGGCTTGAACCATAACAAAATCTCTTTTTTTGCATTTTCTTCTGAATCAGAGCAGTGCATGACATTTTCAAAAACTCCTGTTTCTGAGTGGATTCTTCCGTATTTGCCTCTGATTGTAATTGGACTGGCTTTTTCAGGGTTTGTTTCACCTGCTATTTCCCTTACTTTTTTTACTGCATCTTCTCCCTTATATACTAGTGCTAAAACCCTGTCTGTATGAAATTTTCCTTGAATATAATCTAAAACCTCATTATACACTTTTGCACCTTTTTCTTCTCCAAATTTCTTTTTGAGAGAGTCTCCTAGTTCTGAATAGTGTTTTGATGCAAATTCTTTTGTTACTTTTACTACTTTTGCGCCTACTATTTTTAATTTTGTTTCAGAGAGTTTAGAAATAATATCTCCTGTTAGGCTTTTGACTAATCCATCTGGCTTGATTAAAACTAATGTTTTTTGTTCCATTATAAAATTTTATTGTAATAAGTTTTTAAACTTAACTTCTTTGGAGTTTTTATGGACAAGGATTGGATGATTGCTGATTTGCATATTCACTCGAGATTTTCAAGAGCTTGTAGCAAGGATTTGAATTTTGATAATTTAGTTAAATGGGCAAGGATTAAGGGATTGAATCTTCTTGGAACAGGGGATTTTACTCATCCTGTCTGGATACAGGAAATCAAAGACAAGCTTATTGAAAAAAATGGGCTTTATTATTACAATGATTTTCCTTTTATAATAACTGGGGAGATTTCTTTGATTTACACTCAGGGACATGGAAGGAAAGTTCATTTGGTTTTGTTATTGCCAAGCATTGAAGTTGCTGAAAAAATAAATTCTTATCTAGATACTAAAGGAAGAAGAGATTATGATGGCAGGCCTATCTTTAAAATCTCTTGTGAGCAGTTTACAAAGGATATGATGAGTATTTCTAGGGATATTGAAGTTATTCCAGCGCATTGTTGGACCCCTTATTTTGGAGTGTTTGGAAGCATGGGTGGATTTGATTCCTTAAAAGAGGCTTTTGGAGAGCAAATTGAAAATGTGCATGCAATTGAAACTGGAATTTCTTCTAATCCTCAGATGAACTGGAAAATAAAAGAATTAGGGGGCAAGGCAATTGTTAGTTTTTCTGACAGCCATAGTTTTTGGCCATTTAGATTGGGAAGAGAGGCAACTATATTTAAGAAAACTGATTCATACAAAGAAATTATAAGGCAGATAAGGGAAAATGATTTTATTGCAACCATTGAGACTGATCCTGCTTATGGAAAATATCATTATGATGGACATATGAGATGTGGTTTTTCTTGTTCTCCTGACAAGACAAAAGAATTAAATGGCATTTGTCCAAAGTGCAATGAGAAACTAGTTATTGGAGTGGATTATAGGGTTGAAGAGTTAGCAGACAGTGATAAAAAACCAGAAAAAGCCAAGCAATACTACACTTTGCTTCCATTGCATGAAATTATTGCATTGTCATTAAAAGCAGGAATGCAAAGCAAGAAAGTTTGGGAAGTTTATAATAACTTGATTAAAGAATTTGATAGTGAGTTTGAGATTTTATTGAATGTTCCCAGGGAAAAGCTTATTGAAAAAATGATTAATGAAAAACTTATCGAGCTTATTTTAAGAAATCGGGAAGGAAAGATAAAAGTTACTCCTGGATTTGATGGGCAGTATGGCAAGGCAGTATTGGAAGAAAAGCAAGTTACTCTTTTTTAGGAAATTATCGCCTCTTTTTGAATTTAGTATAGATAGAATTAATTGTTGGCAATGAGTTGCACTAACCTAGAAATAATATTTATTAACTAAGATTAGTCTTAGAATCTGTGGGAGCATCTCTTATTTTTATGAACTTGTAGTGAGCTTCCTGGGTTTTGTTTTTGCATTTGGAGCAGGTTTCTTTTAGTGTGTAAAGACTGCAATCCAGACACTTTTTTAATTTGGACATTTTAGAATTATTTAACACTAAACTGCATGTTTTCTTTTTTTGCTTTTTCAGAAATCTCTTCAAGAATGGCTTTTATCTTGTTGTCTGTTTTTTTCAATTCATCTGATTCTGCTTTTATTATAAAATTTCCTGCAGAGATATATTTTATTTCTGCATCAGATATGTTTTCCAGAATTTTTTTTATCAGAGTTATTCCATTTGGATTTGCTGACTTGAGTGAGAATTCTTTTTTTAAAATGGCTTTTTTCTTTTTTTGGCTGTTTAAAATCTCAAGTATTTTTGCAGAGTCTTTTTTATCCATTATTTCTTCAAGTTTGGATGGATTTTCTCTTGCTTCTTCAAAAAAATTATAAACTGTTCCTTGACTCAGGATTTTTTTCAAAACTTCTTGGGTTTTGTCCTTAAGAATGCTCTTGAGGATGTTGGTGTAACTTTGCTCTTCACTGTAATGCTCAAGAACTTCTTTTCGTTCTTTTTGAGTAACTCTCCTCAAAGACAAGTCAATTCTTCCTCCTGCAATTCTCAGTACCTTGCATACAATTTTTTTCTTTGGGACAACATAATCCCTTACATTTCTTATTCTTCCAGGAGCAATCTCGCTCATTATTATGCTTCCATCTCCGTGGCCTTCTATTCTTACAAATACGATTGTGTTCTCAATTCTTTCAACAGTGCATAATACCACATCTCCGACTTCAAGTTCCATAGAAATAGTAAAAAGAACGGGGTTTTAAATCTTTTGAAAACAAGAAAAGATTTATAAATATCATTATGTATCATTATGTATCATGGAAATAAAAACATTTGCAAGAAAATGGGGAAACTCAATAGCAGTTATTTTGCCTAGAGATTTAGTTATTAGGAATAATATTAAGGAAAATGATGAAGTTGTTGTTGAAATTGGAAAAAAAGTTTTAGCAGGAGATTTATTTGGAAGGTTTCCAAGGAAAAAAGAAAAAAATCCCCAAGAAATAAAAAATGAAATGAAGAGAGGGTGGTGATGAAATACTTTTTTGATAGTTATGCAGTTATAGAGCTATTGCAAGGAAATCCCAATTATGCTAAATATATTAATGAACCTATAATCCTCACATTATTTAATCTTGTTGAAATCTATTGGTTTGCTTTAAGAGAGTATGGAGAAAAAGAAGCAAATGAAATTTATGATAAATATAAGTCAGCAGTAATTGAACTTTCAGATGAAATTATAAAAAAAGCAATTAAATTTAGGGAAGAAAACAAAAAAAGAGATTTATCTTATGCAGACAGCCTTGGCTATGTTTATTCTTTAGAGAATGATTTAATTTTTCTTACAGGAGATAAAGAATTTGAAAGTATGAAAAAAGTTGAATTTGTTAAATAGTTATATTTTTACTAACTCAATCTCAAGATGTTTCTTTAAAAGGTTCAAGAATTCCTCTTCTTTATCCTGATTAATCATGCAACCAGCTGCAAACTCATGCCCTCCGACTTCTCCGCCTGTTTTGCTTACCACACTATGAAGTATTTCCCTTATGTTTCTCCCGCTTTTTCCAACATTTCTTGCTGAGATTTTTATCTTATTGCTATAATAAGCCATTCCAATAAGAATTGTACCTGCTTCATAAATCAAGGAATTTGAAAGTATGCTGATTGTGGTCCCGATTATTGTATCTTCTATTTCATCTTTTGCATTGATTATGATGAATCCATTGCCTTGTATTTTGCTGCTGTCTGATGCGAATTTTAGTGCTGAAACTATTCTTTGACGATATTTTACATGGATTGCTTCTGCTTTTTTGCTGGCTTTAGGTATTTCCATGCATAATTGAAGAGCAACATCACTCTCTCCAAGCCTTGAGCAGGCATTTACCTTTGCAGATAGTTCTCTTGCATCTTCTAGTTTGCTATACATTTTGATAAGGAATATATCACCAATTATCTCCTTGTTATTTGCTTTTGGATTTCTGAGCATTATTGCAGTAACTAATTTTGCCATTTCTTCTTCAGTTAGCTCAATAAGGCTAGGGTATCCCTTGCTATTGGAGTTTAATCCAATTTCTCTTAATAATTCAAGAACTCCTTTTACATTTCCAGTCACTCCTGGAATATATGGGTTGGAGGAGAATTCAAGAGTTCGGTTTAATGGACGAGTGGAAGGATAGATTAGCAAACCACGTTTTTTCTGGACTTCTCCGTCCTGCAGAATATTATGGTTTAGTTTGCCTATTTCATCATCAAGGCAGTCTCCTATCATTCCAAGAACTGCTAGTTTTGCGTATTTTTTATTTTCTGGATTTATTTCCTTGCAAAAAAGATAGGTTAATCCAGAGGAGCTTATTTTTTGTTTTTCATGAAGCTCTGGATTTATAATCTTGACTTTTTCAGGAATTTCCTGGGTTATTTCATGATGGTCAATAATAAAAACATCTTTTAGTTTTGAGTTTGCAATTTCATCCAGGCTTCCAGATGCTAAATCCAAAAAAAGAATTGTCTTGTCTTCTGGGAGGGTTTTAATAAAGCCTTCTTCAATTCTTTTAATTATTTTTACTGTGAATTTTTTGTCTAGTTTTTTTAGAACCTTTATTATTATTGCAGCAGAGCTTATGCCGTCTGTATCAAAATGGCTGATTACTTCTATCTGTGAGTTTTTTGTTTTTTCCAGAAACTCTTCAGCAATTCTTGCTATTTCTGTTTCTAAAGGCCTCTTTTCCATTTTTAAAATTAGGGTTTATCTAAAACAGAAAAATTAGTTTATATTACTTTAGTGCTACTTTGAAGTACTTTTTTGTTTTTCTAAGCTGAGAGTAAACTCTGTCTCTTTCCCTCATTGCTCTTTTATCCTGCTTGTTTTTTTCAAAGTGCTTTTTTATTTTTTCTAATTTTTCTTCAATGTTTTTTATCTCTGGGACTACATACTTGCCTTTTCCCTTGAGTATTTCAGATATTTTCTTATATTCCTTGGAGTGAATTCCTTGTTTTTTTAGTGATTCTCCTATTTTCTCAGAAGTCATGCCTTTTTCTGCAAGTTCTATAACTTTCTTTTCAAACTCCTGCTCTGACAGTTTTTTTGGCTTTTCTTCTACTGGCTTTTCAACTGCTTCTTCTTTAGGTTTGTCAGTTTCTTCAATCTTTTCTTCTGTTTTCTTTTTTGGCATTTTAATAAGCTGTTGTAAGGAACCAAGGTTCCTTCACACTCAACTTCCTATTTAATTTAGCTTTTAAATCTTACTATCCTTATCTCGCAAGTT